>MEEC01000236.1 GCA_001724315.1 Lautropia sp. SCN 70-15
ACTGCGCCATCGACACCAGCTGGTAGCGTTCGTCGGCCTCGTGGTGGGCGGCCTGCTCGGAAACCAGCGCGTGGATGTCCTCGTCGAAGATCTCGGCCTTGCGGTCGGCCAGGTCCTTGAAGCGCTGGAAGGCCTCGTTGACTTCCTGCTCGCTCTCGAGCTGGATGCCAAGCTCCTGCAGCCGCTGCTTGAACGCGTTGCGGCCCGACAGCTTGCCCAGCACGATCTTGTTCGCGCTCCAGCCCACGTCTTCGGCGCGCATGATCTCGTAGGTGTCGCGGTTCTTCAGCACGCCGTCCTGGTGGATGCCGGAGGCGTGCGCGAAGGCGTTCGCCCCCACCACCGCCTTGTTCGGCTGGACCGGAAAACCGGTGATGCTGGAAACCAGCTTCGAGGCCGGCACGATCTGCGTGGTGTCGACCCCCACCTCGAGGTCGAAGTAGTCGCGGCGGGTCTTGACCGCCATGACCACCTCTTCGAGCGAGGTGTTGCCGGCCCGCTCGCCCAGGCCGTTGACCGTGCACTCCACCTGGCGCGCGCCGCCGATCATCACCCCGGCCAGCGAGTTGGCCACCGCCATGCCCAGGTCGTTGTGGCAGTGCACCGACCAGACCGCCTTGTCCGAGTTCGGGATGCGGTTGCGCAGCGTGAGCACCAGGTTGCCGAACAGTTCGGGCACGCCGTAGCCGACGGTGTCGGCGATGTTGATCGTGCGCGCGCCCTCGTCGATGGCCGTCTCGAGCACGCGGCACAGGAAGTCCATGTCCGAGCGGCTGCCGTCCTCGGGCGAGAACTCCACGTTGTCGGTGAAGTTGCGGGCGTAGCGCACCGCCTGGCGGATCTGCTCGTGGACCTGCTCGGGCGTCATCCGCAGCTTCTTCTCCATGTGGAGCGCCGAGGTGGCGATGAAGGTGTGGATGCGCGCCGACTTCGCCCCCTTGAGCGCCTCGGCCGCCCGCGCGATATCGCGGTCGTTGGCCCGGGCCAGCGAGCAGACGGTGGACTCGGTGATCGCGTCGGCGATCGCCCGGACCGCCTCGAAGTCGCCGTTCGACGACGCGGCGAAGCCGGCCTCGATCACGTCCACGCGCAGCTTCTCCAGTTGCTTGGCGATGCGCAGCTTCTCTTCCTTGGTCATCGAGGCGCCGGGGCTCTGCTCGCCGTCACGCAAGGTCGTATCGAAAATGATGAGTTTGTCGGCCATGGAAGATGCTCCTATGCTGCGCCGCCCGCCTTGTGGACGGGAGACAGGGTACTGCTCGGGGGATGGGGGAGAGGGGGTGTCAGCGCGCTAGGCGCAGTAGCAGGCCGAGCGCGGCTAGCGCGCGCAGGCTGCCGGGCTTCCGATTGCCGGAAACCGGGAAAAGCATCGAAGAGAAGGGAGCCGAAACGGTCGCCATGCACCGCAATATATCGGCTTCGGGAACGGTTCGCAACACGGCTCGACACTCACACGCCGACGCTCGGGTCCCTCGATGCAAGGCGGCGCGTTATCCGGAAACCAGGTTGGCCGATTCAGAGTCGGCGGCCGGCACTTCTGGGTGCCCGCCGCCGACCGATTGGCGCGAAAATCAGAACGGATAGGACAGCCAGGTTCCCGCAAGCCCCTGCTGTTCCAAGCCGGGCTTGCTCCAATCGCAGACTCCGTCTGGAAAGATCGCCTGCAGGCGAGTGCTCTGGGCCGGCGTAAACGTCACCGAATAATCGGCATAGTCCACCGGTTTGAGTTGACACTTGATTACGTCGGCTTCGACGGGCCCACCCGCCACTTCACGCGGAGGCGGGGACGACGGGTAAAGGACTTCGCACTGCCCCGAACCGCGCACCTGCTTCTCGACGATCATCACCGGATTCGGGTCGCGGGTCAGGCACCCTTCCTGCAAGCTCGCGGGCTTGTTGCGGACGACCTTGACAGATTTCGGCGCGCTAGACCCGTCAGCCTCGATGTTCGCCAACCAGAGATCCATCGTTTCCAGCGCATGCATCAGGAGCGGGCTGGCGCTACTGTAGTAGCCGTACCGGAAGTCCTCGACCAGCATCACCTGATTGTCCGCGTGACCATTCGCATTCTTTAGTCGCTCGCGCATCGAGAACGAGTGGTACCGCAGATGAATATCGCCGATGGGGTTGTCGTCCGAGTAGGCGCGATAGTCGATGATCGGGACGTCCTTGAGCCCACCGCCACCATTTGTGAGCCGTCCGGTCCGATACGCGGCCCGCGTCGCAAGCGGGTCTGCAACAGTGCGGGCTGACTGGAAGTTGGCGTCGATGTCATAACCGCCGATTTTCTCATTGAGATCGAGAAACTGATCGACCGAGATCACCCCCGAATTGAGCGCCGCGAGACCGTATTGGATGCCAACGTTGTCGAGCGGCCTGCGCGCAAAGCCGGTGGCCGGATCGGTGCCCAGTACGTTCACCATGTGCTCGTAGACGCCGCAACGAACACCGGTCGGGTTCGAAACCGGGTCGTAACGCTCGACGCCCGGCACTGCAGTGCAGTATGGCGCGTAGTTCGGGCTGATACGAAGCGCGCCGGTGAAGACCGTGTTGGTGCGCATCGTCGCGTAGTTGAGCACGCCGGCGACCTGGCGCTGCTGCTCCTGATCGAAAGCGCCCGGCGCAATCGTGTCGAAATAGTTCACGAGCAAGCGGGCGTCGGTGATCATGTGAACCGTTGCGAAACCCACTTCCGGGAAGCTGCAACCGGGAAGGATGCCGTCGAGCAGGCCCGGATAGTTGTCCGCGATCTGGTGCTGCTGGTACGAGCCGCCTGAACAGCCCCAGCCGATCGTATAGCGCGGTGCGCCATACGCCTCGATGAAACGCTCCTTGACCATGGACATCGTTTCGGCCGACGTCAGGTCGCCACAGTTGTTGCCGAACACGTTGAGCGATGCCGAGGCCATCGCGTAGCCCTTGCTCAGAATGTTGTCGTCGAGCACGCCCCCGGTCGTTGCCCCCTGACGATACCAGCCATTGGTGCACCCGCCCCCGAACGTGTACACAAGACGGTCGTTCCACCCAGCGGGCCGACTCGCGAAGTTCGGCTCGGCATCGGCGACTGGGTCGTGGAGCACCGACAACTGGTAGATGGCGCGATTGGTCGTCCCGGTTTCGAGCCGAACGATGTAGCGGACGGTCTGGCCTTCCTTCGTCGTCGTTCGCGTCATGCCAGCGGGTTCCGGGCCTGCGGGGTCAAACGGTTGGAAGGTCCCGCCTGCATCCCTGTAGAGGTAGTCAACGCGAGTGGCGGCCGAGCACTGCGCATCGAGCGGGTCGCCGAGGAACGGCCCGCCCGGATAGATCCGGAACTGTGCGGTCTGGCAAAGAAACGGCTGCTGCTGGGGCCCGGAGAAGATCGGGCCAGTGATCGGGTGACTCGTCAGTTCCAGCCGATCGAATTGCATGCCGTCCCGAAATGCATACAGCGTGTGCTTGCCGTTGCTCATGCCCCCGATCAATCCCATAAGGCCGCCCTTGCCGTCCGGGCTGAGACTGGCGCTGACGTCGGTGTCGTCGAGCTTCAGCGACACCCGCGAAAGGTCGATGCCTGGCGGCGCTTCGATACGTATCAGGGCGTCTCCACCACTTACCGCCTCGGGCCGCGACGAAAGCACAGAGAGCCTCAATAGACCGGCTTTCGGTGACGCCTCCGACGGCAGTTCGCCCCTGCCCTTGACTGCCAGATCCGCGGATTGATCGCTCCCGCTGCCGCATCCGCCGGCCAGACTAGCCGCGCAGAAGGCCAGCGCCCATGGCGCAAGTTTCCCCATGTCCCTCTCCTGGTGACGGTCGAACGAACCGGGCGCGCCACGTGTCGGAGGGTCGCTCCGCTGAGGCGCTTTATGCGCCGATAGTACGCTTTGTCAGCAAACCTGCCTACGTATCGCGCGGCGGGTTCAATTTCCGGAATGCACGCCCGTCACGTCGAGACACGTTGCGCCTTTCAGGTGCGCGGCAGCGTCACCCCGGTCTGCCCCTGATACTTCCCGCCGCGGTCGGCGTACGAGGTTTCGCAGACCTCGTCGGACTCCAGGAACAGCATCTGCGCGCAGCCCTCGCCGGCGTAGATCTTGGCAGGGAGCGGCGTGGTGTTGGAGAACTCCAGCGTGACGTGCCCTTCCCACTCGGGCTCGAGCGGCGTCACGTTGACGATGATCCCGCAGCGGGCGTAGGTAGACTTGCCCAGGCACACCGTCAGCACGCTGCGCGGGATCCGGAAGTACTCCACCGTACGGGCCAGCGCGAAGGAGTTGGGCGGGATGATGCAGACCGGCCCCTTGAAATCCACGAAGGACTTTTCGTCGAAGGCCTTGGGGTCGACGATCGTGGAATTGATGTTCGTGAAGATCTTGAATTCGTCGGCGCAGCGCACGTCGTAGCCGTAGCTCGAGGTGCCGTAGGAGACGATCTTGCGGCCCTCGACCTGGCGCACCTGGCCCGGCTCGAAGGGTTCGATCATCTTGTGCTGGGCCGCCATCCGGCGGATCCACTTGTCGGCCTTGATTGTCATGACCGGAATTCTACCGGGTTGGCCGGGGGCCTATCTTTCGGCGCCTGCGCGAAGATGCGATGATTCACCCGGCATTGCGCCGGCCCCGCCGGCGAAAGAACGATTCGAAGAGGAGACCCAGATGGAACAGACCGTAACGATGACGGTGAACGGCAAGCAGGTGTCGGCCACGATCGACGCCCGCACCCTGCTCGTGCAGTTCATCCGCGAGAACCTGCAGCTCACCGGCACGCACGTCGGCTGCGACACGGCGCAGTGCGGCGCCTGCACCATCCACATGAACGGCCGCGCGGTCAAGGCCTGCTCGATGCTGGCCGTCCAGGCCCAGGGCGCGGACATCATGACCATCGAGGGCCTGTCGGCCGACGGCTCGCACCCGATGCAGAAGGCCTTCCACGAGTGCCACGCCCTGCAGTGCGGCTTCTGCACGCCCGGCATGGTGATGTCCGCGGTCCAGTTGCTGAACGACAACCCCAGGCCCACCGAGGAGCAGATCCGCGAAGGGCTCGAGGGCAACATCTGCCGCTGCACCGGGTATCACAACATCGTGCGCGCGGTCGAGCAGGCCGCCGGGCAAGCCTGACGCCAGGAGAACGACCATGACCGACATGTCCAGTTCGCCGATCGGCAAGTCCCTGCTGCGGCGCGAAGACCAGCGTTTCCTGACCGGCACCGGGCAGTACACCGACGACGTGGTGATGCCCGGCCAGACCTACGGCGTGTTCCTGCGCTCGCCCTATGCGCACGCGCGGATCAAGTCGATCGACCTGTCGCGCGCCAAGGCCGCGCCCGGTGTCGTGGCAATCTTCACCGGCGCCGACCTGGCCGAGGCCAAGGTCGGCGGCCTGCCCTGCGGCTGGCTGATCCACAGCAAGGACGGCAGCCCGATGAAGGAGCCCCCTCACCCGGTGCTGGCCCAGGACAAGGTCCGCCACGTCGGCGACCAGGTCGCGCTGGTGGTCGCCGAGACCGCCCTGCAGGCCAAGGACGCGGCCGAGCTGATCGAGGTCGACTACGAGCCGCTGGCCGCGGTGGTCGATCCGGCCGGCGCGGACGGCGCGCCGGCCGCGGTCCACGACGACGTGCCGGACAACGTCTGCTACGACTGGGGCCACGGCGACAAGGCCGCGGTCGACGCCGCCTTCGCAAAGGCCGCCCACGTCACGCGGATCGACCTGGTCAACAACCGGCTGATCCCGAACGCGATGGAGCCGCGCGCGGCCAACGCGGTCTACACCCGCCACGACGACAGCTACACGCTGTACGTGGCCAACCAGAACCCGCACGTCGAGCGCCTGCTGATGAGCGCCTTCGTGCTGGGCCTGCCGGAGTCGAAGGTGCGGGTGATCGCCCCCGACGTCGGCGGCGGCTTCGGCTCGAAGATCTTCCTGTACGCGGAGGAAACCGCGCTGGTCTGGGCCTCGAAGCGGGTGGGCCGCCCGATCAAGTGGACTGCCGAGCGCTCCGAGTCCTTCCTGACCGACGCGCACGGGCGCGACCACGTGACCACCGCCGAGATGGCGATGGACGCGCAGGGCCAGTTCCTGGGCATGCGGGTCAAGACGATCGCCAACCTGGGCGCCTACCTGTCCACCTTCGCGTCCTCGGTGCCGACCATCCTCTACGCCACGCTACTGGCCGGCCAGTACCGGACGCCGGCAATCTACGCCGAGGTCAAGGCGGTGTTCACCAACACCGCCCCGGTCGACGCCTACCGCGGCGCCGGACGGCCCGAAGCCACGTACGTCGTGGAGCGGCTGGTCGAACAGTGCGCCCGCGAGATGAAGATCGACCCGACCGAGATCCGCCGGCGCAACTTCATCACCCAGTTCCCCTACGCCACGCCGGTGGGCCTGACCTACGACACGGGCGACTACGCGGCCACGCTCGACAAGGCGATGAAGCTCGCCGACGTCGCCGGCTTCCCGGCCCGCAAGGCCGAGGCGGCCAAGCGCGGCAAGCTGCGCGGCCTCGGCTATTCCTGCTACATCGAGGCCTGCGGCCTGGCGCCGTCGAACATCGCCGGCGCGCTCGGCGCTCGCGCCGGCCTGTTCGAGGCGGGCGAGGTTCGCGTGCACCCGACCGGCACGGTCACGGTCTTCACCGGCTCGCACAGCCACGGCCAGGGCCACGAGACCACCTTCGCGCAGGTGGTGGCCGGCAAGCTCGGCATCCCGGTCGAGAACGTCGAAATCGTCCACGGCGACACCGGCCGCGTGCCCTTCGGCATGGGCACCTACGGCAGCCGCTCGCTGTCGGTCGGCGGCACGGCGATCGTCAAGGCAGTCGACAAGATCGTCGCCAAGGGACGCAAGATCGCGGCGCACCTGCTCGAGGCCTCGGACAGCGACATCGAGTTCGAGAACGGCGAGTTCAAGGTGGCCGGCACCGACCGCAAGGTGCCGTTCGCCCAGGTCGCGCTCACCGCCTACGTCCCGCACAACTACCCGCTCGACAAGCTCGAGCCCGGCCTGAACGAGAACGCCTTCTACGATCCGACCAACTTCACCTACCCGGCCGGCTCCTACGTGTGCGAGGTCGAGGTCGATCCCGAGACCGGGCGCACGAAGGTCATCCAGTTCGTCGCGGTCGACGACTTCGGCAACGTCGTCAACCCGATGATCGTCGAGGGCCAGGTGCACGGCGGGCTCGCCCAGGGCCTGGGCCAGGCGATGCTCGAAGGCTGCGCCTACGATGCCGAATCGGGTCAGCTGCTCACCGGCTCGTACATGGACTACGCGATGCCCCGGGCCGACGACCTGCCGAGCTTCACGATCGACACGCACGCCACGCCCTGCACGCACAACCCGCTGGGGGTCAAGGGCTGCGGCGAGGCAGGCGCCATCGGCTCGCCCCCGGCCTTCATCAACGCGCTCACCGACGCACTGGGCGTGGACAGCGTGCCGATGCCGGCCACCGCCGAACGCGTCTGGCGCATCGCCAACAAGATGGCCTGAGCAACCCGGACCAGGAGACAGCACATGTACGATTTCGAATACCAGCGTCCGGCAGACGTCGGACAGGCCGTCGCCGCGGGCGGCGGAGACGCCCGCTACCTGGCCGGCGGCCAGAGCCTCGTGCAGTCCATGAAGCTGCGGCTCGCCTCGGCCAGCACGCTCGTCGATCTGTCGGGGCTCGAGGGCCTGACCGGCATCGAGCGCAGCGGCTCGTCCGTCGTCATCGGCGCAATGTCCCGCCACGCCGAGGTCGCGCGCTCTCAGGTCGTGCGCGAGGCGATCCCGGCGCTGGCGGATCTCGCCGGCGGCATCGGCGACCAGATGGTGCGCAACATGGGCACGATCGGCGGCTCGATCGCCAACGCCGACCCGGCGGCCTGTTACCCGGCCGCCGTGCTCGGGCTGGGCGCCACGGTCAAGACCGACCGACGCTCGATCGCCGGCGACGACTTCTTCACCGACCTGTTCACCACGGCGCTCGAGCCCGGCGAGCTGATCGTCTCGGTGAGCTTCGCGATTCCGCAGCGCGCGGCCTACGTGAAGTTCAAGCAGCCCGCGTCGCGCTTCGCGATGGTCGGCGTGATGGTCAGCCAGGGCGCCGGCGGCGTGCGCGTGGCCGTCACCGGCGTGCGCTCGCACGTGTTTCGCGTGCCCGAGATGGAGCAGGCGCTCGCGCGCGACTTCCGGCCCGAATCGATCGCCGGCATCAAGATCGACCCGGCTGGCTGCAACAGCGACCTGCACGGCTCGGCCGAGTACCGGGCGGCGATGGTCACGGTGATGGCGCGCCGGGCCGTCGAGAAGGCGCTGGCGGGCTGATCGCGGTGCAGGCACCCGCCAGCGTCGACCAGTGCATCGAGATGCTGGCTGGCCAGGACTACCTGGCCAGCCGGCAACTGGCCACCGCGGTCTTCCTCGCGCTGAAGCTCGGGCGGCCGCTGCTGCTCGAAGGAGAGGCAGGCGTCGGCAAGACCGAGCTCGCCAAGGTGCTGGCCCGGGCGCTCGACACCCCGCTGATCCGGCTGCAGTGCTACGAGGGGCTCGACGTCGCGTCGGCGGCCTACGAGTGGAACGTGGCCCGGCAGATGCTCGAGATCCGAATCGCCGAGGCTGCCCACCAGGCGGGCCCCGGGGATCAGAAGGGGCGGGAACGCCTGCTGGCCGGCCTGTATTCCCGCGAAATGCTGCTCGAGCGCCCGCTGCTGCAGGCGCTCACGCAGCCGAAGTCGCCGGTGCTGCTCATCGACGAGCTCGACCGGGCCGACGAGCCCTTCGAGGCCTTTCTGCTCGAAGTGCTCGCCGAGGCGCAGCTCACCGTGCCCGAGATCGGCACGATCCGCGCCGCGCATCCGCCTATCGTCATCCTGACCTCCAACCGCACCCGCGAGATCCACGACGCGCTGAAGCGCCGCTGCCTGTACGCCTGGGTCGACTACCCGGACGCGACGCGCGAGCTCGAGATCATCCGGCGCAAGGCCGCCGGTGCCGGCGAGCGGCTCGGCGAGCAGGTCGTCGCCTTCGTGCAGCGGGCCCGCAGGCTCGAACTCTTCAAGGCGCCCGGCGTGGCCGAGACGATCGACTGGGCCAACGCGCTGGTGGCGCTCGACCGCATGTCGCTCGACCCGCAGTCGGTGTCGGACACGCTCGGCGTGCTGCTCAAGTACCAGGAAGACGTCGCCCGCCTCGAAGGGGGCGCGTCGGCGGCAATCCTCGACGAGCTTCGCGCCGAGGGCATCCTGGATCGACTGGCGTCGTGAGCGGCCGGGTCGCCGGCGGGCGCGTCGCCGACAACATCGTCCACTTCGCGCGGGTCCTGCGCGCCGCCGGGGTGCCGGTGGGGCCCGACCGCATCCTGGCCGCTATCGAGGCGGTCGAGCTCGTCGGGCTCGATCGTCGCGACGACATCCACGCCGCGCTCAGCGCGGTGATGCTGGCCCGGCACGAGCAGCAGCCCGTTTTCGACGCGGCCTTCGACGCCGTCTGGCGCGATCCCAAGCTGCTCGAGAAGCTGATGTACCTGCTGCTGCCGCGCGTCAGCGGTCGCCCCGGCGCCAACAAGCCGCCGCAGCGCCCGCGCCGGGTCGAGGAGGCGCTGTCGCCCAAGGCCCCGCAGGCGCCGCCGCCCCAGGGGCCGTCGCCCGAGGACAAGCAGACGATCGACGCGCTGGTCAGCTTCTCCGATCGCGAGCGGCTGCAGCGCGCCGACTTCGAATCGATGTCGGCCAGCGAGTTCGCGATCGCGCGCCGGCTGGCCGAGACGGTGCCGCTGCCGGTTCGCCCGGTGCGCACGCGCCGGCGCGCGCCGTCGCCGCGCGGGCGCCTGGACCTGCGCCGCGCCCTGCGCCGCGCGGTGCGCACGCCCGACACGATCGCCCTGCCCCGCTCGGCGCCCCGCCTGGTGCCGCCGCCGCTGGTCATCCTGATCGACATCTCCGGCTCGATGGACCGCTACGCGCGGGCCTTCCTGCACTACGCCTACGGCCTGACCCAGCATCACCACCGCGTCCACACGCTGGTGTTCGGCACGCGGCTCACCGACATCACCCGCTGCCTGCGCCACCGCGACCCCGACGTGGCGATCGAGCGCGCCGACGCCCTGGTGCAGGACTGGCACGGCGGCACCCGGATCGCGACGAATCTGGCAGCATTCAACCGACAGTGGGCCCGCCGGCTGCTGACCGGCAATGCGGCGCTGCTGCTGGTCACCGACGGGCTCGACCGCGACGAGCACGGCGCCCTCGGCGAAGAGGCCGCGCGGCTGGCTCGCTTCGCCCGCGAAGTGGTCTGGCTGAACCCGCTGCTGCGCTACGAAGGCTTCGAGCCGCGCGCTGCCGGCGTGAGGGCGATCCTGCCGCACGTCGACCGGATGCTGCCGGTGCACAACCTGGAAAGCCTCTCGGACCTCGCGCGCGCGCTGGCCGATCCCGCCAAACGAAACCCGATCAAAGGACATCCGACATGAACCTTCAGGGAGAACGACACATCCCGGCCTCGGTCGAGGCCACCTGGGCGGCGCTGAACGACCCGGAGGTGCTCAAGCAGTGCATCGCGGGCTGCGAGTCGCTCGAGCGCACCGGCGACAACCAGTTCCAGTCGACGATGGCGGTGCGCATCGGCCCGGTGAATGCCCGGTTCAAGGGCAAGCTCGAGTTGCAGAACATCGTGCCGATGGACTCGTACACGATCGCCTTCGAGGGCCAGGGCGGCGTGGCCGGCTTCGGCAAGGGCACCGCCGACGTCAAGTTGAGCCCCGACGGCGCCGGCACCCTGCTCGCCTACAGCGCGAAAGCCCAGGTCGGGGGTAAGCTTGCACAGGTCGGCTCGCGGCTGATCGACAGCGCCGCCGCCAAGATCGCCGAAGACTTCTTCTCGGCATTCACCGAGCGGCTGGCGCCGCCCGAGGCGGAAGCGCCCGCCGCCGAGGCCGCGGTACCGGCGGCTGCCCCGCCGGGCGTCGTGGTCAAGCCCTGGTTGCCCTGGGCCATCGCCGCGCTGCTGATCATCATCGTGCTGGTCTACCTGCTCGATTGAGGAGAAAGTCATGGACAGCCTGGATCGCGAAGTCCTCGAACACGCGCGCGACTGGCGCGCCGCCGATCGCGGCGTGTGGCTGGTCACCGTCATCGAGACCTGGGGCTCGGCGCCGCGTCCGCCCGGCGCCCTGCTGGCGCTGCGCGACGACGGGCTGGTGGTCGGCTCGGTGTCCGGGGGCTGCGTCGAGGACGACCTGATCCACCGCGTGCGCACCGGCGAGCGGGTCGACCGGCCGTCGCTGGTCGTCTACGGCGTGAGCAAGGAAGAGGCCGCGCGCTTCGGCCTGCCCTGCGGCGGCACGCTGCGCCTGCTGCAGGAACCGCTCCTCGATGCCGGCTGGATCGACCAGGTGCTCGAGCGCACCGCGCGGCAGGAGCTCGTCGCGCGCACGCTCGATCTCGAGACCGGGCAGGCCGCGCTCGAACCGGCGGTGCGCGGCGAGGCCTTCAGCTTCGACGGCAGGAAGGCGCGCCAGGTGTTCGGGCCGCGCTACCGGCTGCTGATGATCGGCGCCGGCCAGCTGTCGCGGGTGCTGGCCGAGATGGCCAAGGCGCTCGACTTCCAGGTCTACGTCTGCGATCCGCGCGAGGAGTACTACACCACGCTGGCCATTCCCGACGTCTGCTGGCTGCCCGGCATGCCCGACGACGTGGTGGTCGAGTTCAAGCCTGACGCCAACACCGCGATCGTTGCGCTCACCCACGATCCGAAGCTCGACGACATGGCGCTGCTCGAGGCGCTTAAGTCGCCGGCCTTCTACATCGGCGCGCTGGGTTCCCGGCGCAACAACGACGCGCGGCGCGAGCGGCTCGCGATGTTCGACCTGAGCGCGGACGAGATCGCGCGGCTGCACGGGCCGATCGGCCTGCACATCGGCAGCCACACGCCGGCTGAGATCGCGGTGGCCATCCTCGCGGAAATCGTGTCGGTGAAGAACGGCGTCGCGCCGACCCAGAAGAAGGCCGCTCAGGCGGACAGCTGCTCGCCCGCGGCAGGCTGAGGCCCGGCAAGGGTGTACACGGTCCGGCCGTCGGCGGTGCGCGCGGCCTCGACCTTCACCCCGTAGGCTTCGGACAGCCGGTCGGCGCGGATCAGGTCGCCGACCGAGCCGAAAGCCAGCTCGCCGGCAGGCAGGTACAGCAGCGCCTGGGTTCCGCAACGCAGGGCGTGGTTCGGGTCGTGGGTCGAGTAGACGATGCCCAGGCCCTCGGCGGCCAGCGCCGACAGCATGTCGAGCACCCTGCCCTGGTTGCCGAAGTCAAGGCTGGCCGCGGGCTCGTCGAGGACCAGCGTGCGCGCCTGCTGGGCCAGCGCGCGGGCGATCGCGGCCAGCTGCCGCTCGCCCCCGGACATCCTGGACAGGGGCCGATCGCGAAAGCGCTCCAGCCCCATCCGGGCGAGCGCCTGTTCGACGGCCAGCCGGTCGGCCGCGCCCGGCGCCGCCCCGAGGCGCAGGCCGCCGAGCCGGCCCAGCATCACGTAGTGAAAGACGTCGAGATCGAAGGCGGTGGCCGGCTGCTGCGGGACCCACGCCAGCTCGCCGGCCAGCTCGCGCGGCGAGATCGCGCCGAGCGGCCGGCCGCTCCAGCGCACCTCGCCTTCGATCGGCGGGATCGCCCCCGCGAGCGTGCGGAACAAGGTGCTCTTGCCCGAGCCGTTCGGACCCAGCACGACCAGCACCTCGCCGGCGCGCAACGCGAATTCGACCGGCCTGGCCAGCGCACGCCCGCGGTAGCCGAAGCGCAGCCCGGTGGCTTGCAGCAGTTCAGTCATCGCGGCGGCGAAGCATCAGGAAGAAGAGCACCGGCGCGCCGATCAGGGCGGTGAGCACGCCGGGCGGCAGTTCCGCCTGGCCGATGCTGCGGCCCACGGTGTCGATCGCCAGCATCAGCAGCGCGCCCAGCAGCATCGCCACCGGCAGCAGCCGCGGGAACGACGCGCCCACGAGCAGGCGCGCGGCGTGAGGCACCACCAGGCCGATCCAGCCGATGATCCCGGCCGCAGCGACCGTCGCCGCGGTCAGCAGCGTGGCGCCCACCACCAGCGACAGGCGCAGGAACGGCAGCCCGACCCCCAGCGCGCGAACCTCGTCGTCGGAAAGCATCAGCGCGTCGGCCCGCCAGCGCATCAGCAGCAGCGGAATCAGGCCCGCGATCGCGCACAGCGCCAGGCCGGCAAGGTCTGCCTGCCCGATCGAGGCGAAGCTGCCCAGCAGCCAGAAGGTGATCGCCGGCAACTGCGTGTAGGGATCGGCGAGCGTCTTCACCAGGGCCACCACCGAGCCGAGCATGCTGCCCACCGCGATGCCCACCAGCACCAGGCTCAGCGTGCGATCGCGCAGCGGCAGCGCGGTGCCGATCGCGTAGACGACCGCCACCGCGACCAGGCCGCCGACGAAGGCGGCGGCCTGGATCGCCCAGATCGCCCAGCCCAGGAAGATGCCCAGCACCGCACCGACCGCCGAGCCGGCCGAGACGCCGAGCAAGTCGGGCGCGGCAAGCGGATTGCGGAAGACCGACTGCAGCGCGGCGCCCGATGCGGCGAGCACCGCCCCCACGGCGAGCGCGGCCAGGACCCTGGGGCCGCGGATCTGCCAGAGCACCGTTTCGGCGGTTGCCGGAAGATCGGGCGGCGGCGCCCCGAGTCGCGCGGCGAGCAGGCGCAGCACGTCGCCCAGGGGCAAGGGGAAACTGCCGCTTCCGAGCGCGAGCAGGCCGGCAAGGAGCAGCGCGAGGACAAGACCGGCCAGCAGTGCGGGGTAGGAATGCCTCATCGATCGCGCATCCGCGCGGAGGCGAGCAGCTCGCGCATGGCAGCGTTCGAGGGCCTGTGGTGATACAGCCATTCGAACAGATCGACCATGGTCTCGTCCAGCAGTCGCCGCTGCGACGGGGCTGAGTCCGCTTCCAGTGGTGCGGGAGGGCAAAAAAAACCGGACGTCGGTCGGCGGGGAGCCTTCCTTCGTCCGGCGAGGCGGAGACAACCGATGAAGTCGCTCTCTATCGCTTCGGTGGGCCCGCGCGAGTGCCGGCCCTTACGAAGAAATCCTACGCCGGTCGCCGCCACTTGAACATCGCCGGAACCGGGGGAATTCTGACAAAAACGGGACGCAACGCGGGCAAAGATCGCGGTTCGCGGGAAAGCGGAACTTTGCTGCGGCGCACGTCGGCCCTGCTGCACTGCGGGCCTGTCGTACAGCAAGCCGATCAGGTGTTCTGCACCACGATCGACGGGAACTTCAGGCTCATGTCGCGCGCCTTGTCGGCGATCCGGACCGCGATGCGCCGGGCGATCTGGCGATAGATCGCCGCGACCTCGCCGTCGGGGTCGGCCACCACCGTGGGCCTTCCCGAATCGGCCTGCTCGCGGATCCGGATGTCCAGCGGGAGCCCGCCCAGGTACTCGACGTCGTACTCCTTGGCCATCCGCTCGCCGCCACCCTGGCCGAAGATGTGCTCGGCGTGTCCGCAGTTCGAGCAGACGTGGATCGCCATGTTCTCGACGATGCCCAGGATCGGGATCCCGACCTTCTCGAACATCTTCAGCCCCTTGCGCGCGTCCAGCAGCGCGATGTCCTGCGGCGTGGTCACGATGACCGCGCCGGTGACCGGTATCTTCTGCGCGAGCGTCAGGTGGATGTCGCCGGTGCCCGGCGGCATGTCGACGATCAGGTAGTCGAGGTCACGCCAGTTCGTGTCGCGCAGCAGTTGCTCGAGCGCCTGGGTGACCATCGGGCCGCGCCAGACCATCGGCGTGTCGGGGTCGATCATGAAGCCGATCGAGCTGGCCTGGATGCCGTGGCCCACCATCGGCTCCAGGCTCTTGCCGTCACGCGACTCGGGCCGGCCGGTGATGCCCAGCATCGTCGGCTGCGACGGGCCGTAGATGTCGGCGTCGAGCATGCCCACGCTGGCGCCCTCGGCTGCCAGCGCCAGCGCCAGGTTGACCGCGGTCGTGCTCTTGCCCACGCCGCCCTTGCCCGAGGCGATCGCGATGATGTTCTTCACGTTGGGCAGCGTCTTCACGCCGCGCTGCACCGCGTGCGCCACGATCTTCTGGTAGACGTTGGCACTGACGTTGCCGGCGCCGGGCAGCGCGCGCAGCTTCGCGATGACTTCGCGGCGGATCGGGTCGATCTGGCTCTTCGCCGGATAGCCGAGCTCCACGTCGACGCTGATGTCGGAGCCGTCCACGCGGATGTTCCGCGCGGACTTGCCGGCCACCAGGTCCTTGCCGGTGTTGGGATCGACGATCTGGGACAGCGCCGCGCGGACGTCGGCATCGGTGAGCGACATGGACTGGAACTCCTCTGGAATCGCGCGGAGTTTAGCCCCTTCGGCCCGAGGCTGCCGGCAGGCCCGCCGATTCACATGAACCGCTCATGGGCTTTGACGCCCGAGCAGCGCGGCCGGCAGCTCGATCCGGTCGAGCAGGTTCTTGACCAGCAGGCCCAGCTCGGTGTCGCCCTCGATCGCAAGCCGGCGATGGAAGAAGAGCGTGTCGGGATCTTCCTGGCGCGTGAGCATCTGAAGGAAGGCCGACACGGTCGCCGACAAGGTGAGCGCGGCCTCGCCGCGCGCCGGCGCCGCCCGGAAGCGGCCGCCGCGCAGCACCACGTCGGCCGACGCGCCTGCGTCGATCACGCGGATCCGCACCGGCTGCCCCTCGAGCGCGTCGATCTCGTCGAGCGCGAGCAGCCGCTTGCGCAAGGCCTGGTTCAGCGCAAGGGACAGCGCCAGGCCATGCGGCCACTGCGGCAGCCGCCGCCCCAGCGACGCGAAGGGCGAAGGCAGCGAGAAGGCAGGGATCTCGATCATGCCGCCCTCCTGGCCAGCTCGATGCCGGCCCGGCCGTGCCAGTAACCGTTGCAGAAGCCCTCCGGGCTCCACGCCGGGTCCGCCGCCACGGACTCGCCACGGCGCGCGGCGTCGAAGGCCGCCACGATGGCGGGCGTGTGCCGGGACTGCGGGCTGATGCGCACGGCGTCGAGCCCGGCCGCCGCGATCGCCGGCATCTCGTCGAGCAGCAGGTAGCGCTGCGCGGACTGCGTCTGGATGCCGTTGATCGCGAGGAACTCCTGCCCCTCGCGGGTGGACAGCGTGATGCCGTCCGGGTGGTCGAGGCAGCGGTACTCGCAGCTGTCCTTCTTCAGGCCGTAGTGGCGCGCGGTGAAGCAGCGCGCCGACAGCGCCAGCGGCATCCGGCCGAAGGCGAACAGCTCGGTCTGCATGCCCTCGGGGCGGGTCGCGTGCAAGGCGGCGATCACCTTGCCGGACATCTCCAGCGGGGGCACCCAGCGCACCGCGCCGAGGCCGGCGTAGCAGCGCAGCGCATCCTCGTTGTAGACGTTCAGGTGCGGGCCGGCCACGAAGGGCACGCGCCGGGCGACCAGCGCGACCGCGCCCAGATCGTTGGCCTCGACCGGGAAGTCGCCGTGCTCGAGGAGGTTGCGCAGCCGGCGCAGGTCGGCCTCGCCCTCGAGCAGGGCCTGGCTCGACAGCACGACTTCCTTGCCTGCCTCGCGCAGGTCGCGCGCCAGGCCGATCCAGTCGTCGAGCCGCATCTGGTGCCGACGCGAGCAGACGACCTCGCCCAGGTAGACGATCTCGACCGGCGCGTCGGCGATCGACGCGTAGAAGTCGAGCACCTCCTGGCGGGACCAGTAGTAGAGCAACGGCCCCAGCGACAGCCTGGGGGCGGGCCGCGCGCCGGGGTCAGCCGGCACCGGCGGGTTCATCGTGTCCTGCATCGCGCTCACCTCCACGGCCGGCTGTAGGCGCCGAGGGTCACCTGCTGGCCCTCGGACAGTTTCGCGAGCTCCGCCTGCCACTGCGGCTTCGCCTGGTAGCGCGCATCGGCGGCCGCGGCGTCGATCGCCGC
>MEEC01000237.1 GCA_001724315.1 Lautropia sp. SCN 70-15
ATCGCGTCGAAATACTGCTGCAGGTTCGACACCGGCATGCCGGCCTTCCAGCGCCGATGGTGGGACAGGCACAGCCGGCTCAGCCGCTCGCGATCGGCGGCCGGCTCGCCGGTCCAGGGCAGCGCCAGCATCTCGTCGAAGAAGCCGGCGCGCGCCTCCTGGGGCACGAAGGCGTCGCCGAGGCCGGCGAAGATCGCGTCGGCCTCGTTGACGATCATGCCGGTCAGCGCCATCACGGCGCCGGCGCCGCCCGGCAGGCGATTCAGGAACCAGCCGCCGCCCACATCGGGGAACAGGCCGATGTGGATCTCGGGCATCGCGATCTTGCTGCCCTCGGACACGATCCGGTGGCTCGCGCCGACCGACAGCCCGACGCCGCCGCCCATGCACACGCCGTGCGCCCAGGACAGGAAGGGCTTGGGATAGGTGTGGATCAGCAGGTCGAGCGTGTACTCGACGTCGAAGAAGGCGTCACCGTAGACGAAGCGCTGCGGGCCGCCCGCGCGCACCTCGCGGATCACGCCGGCCACGTCGCCGCCCGCGCAGAAGCCCTTGGGCCCCTCGCCTTCCAGCACCACGGCCACGATCCCTTCGTCGGAGGCCCAGGCGCGGAAGCGGTCCAGCATCAGCTGGCACATCTCCAGCGTGAGCGCGTTCAGCTGCTTCGGACGGTTCAGCTTGGCGAAGCCGATCCGGCGGCCACCGCCGGTCTCGCACTCCTCGAACAGCACCGGTGCTTGCTCGGTCATTCTCGTATGTCCTCGTTCAGGTCTTGAATTCGGTGCGCGGCAGGGCCAGCGAAGCCTGCTTGACCCGCGGCTCGATCAGCTTGCCCTTGCGCGCCCGCGCGCCGGCATAGCCGGCCAGCCCGGCGCCGGAAAGCGGCTTCTCGACCGCCTTGCCGCCGCGGCCCGCGCCGCGCACGACCAGGCCGGCCGCCCCGCAGACGACCGCCTGCAGCAGCGACTCCTTCGGGTCGAGCCCCATCAGGATCGTGCCGCGGCCGCCGCTGCGCAGTTGCCTGGCTTCGGACAGCGGAAAGGCCAGGCCGCGCCCGCCCTCGGACACGCAGAACACGGTGTCCATGCCGTCGAAGAACACCGCGGGCCGCAGCGGCGCGTCGCCCTCGTCCAGCGTCAGGAAGCTCTTGCCCTGTCTGGTGCGGCCGACCAGGTCGGCGGCCTTGCAGGCGAACCCGTTGCCGCCGCGGGTGGCGAACAGCACGCCGGCCGACTCGGGGGCCGCGAACACGAAGGCCGCGCGGCTGCCGGATTCGAGCTCGATCAGCGAAGTCACCGGCGCGCCGTCGCCGCGCGCCGAGGGCAGCTGCGAGACCGGCACCGAGTGCACGCGGCCGTTGGTGGCCAGCACGAAGAGCTGATCGGTGGTCATCACCTCGAAGGCGCCGTCGAAGGCATCGCCCGACTTGAAGCCGAACTGCGACCAGTCGTGGCCGTGGCCCTGGCGCGCGCGCACCCAGCCCTTTTCCGACACGATGACGGTGACCGGCTCCTCGGCCACGCGGATCTCCACGCTGGCCCGCTCGGCCGCCTCGATCAGCGTGCGACGGTCGTCGCCGTAGCGCCTGGCGTCGGCCTCGATCTCGCGGATCACCTGCCGCTTCATCGCCGCCGGGCTCGCGAGCAGCGCCTCGAGCCCGCCCTTCTCCTCGCGCAGCTCGGCCAGCTCCTTCTCGATCCTGATCGCCTCGAGCCGCGCCAGCTGGCGCAGCCGGATCTCGAGAATGTCCTCGGCCTGCCGGTCGCTCAGCCCGAAGGCGGCGATCAGTGCCGGCTTGGGCTCGTCCGACTCGCGGATGATGCGGATCACCTCGTCGATGTTCAGCAGCACCAGCTGCCGGCCTTCCAGGATGTGGATCCGGTCGTCGACCTTGGCCAGCCGGTGGCGGCTGCGCCGGGTCACCGTGTCGACACGGAAGGCGCACCACTCGCCCAGGATCTGCGGCAGCGTCTTCTGCCGCGGCCGGCCGTCGGCGCCGATCATGACCAGGTTCATCGGCACGCTGGCTTCCAGGCTGGTCTGCGCCAGCAGCGTGTTCAGCAGCTCGTCCTGGTCGATGCGCGAGCTGCGGGGCTCGAAGACGAGCCGCACCGCCGCGTCCTTGCCGGACTCGTCGCGCACCGAGTCGAGCACCGCCAGCATCGCCTGCTTGGCCTGCAGCTGCTCGGGGGTGAGCGACTTCTTGCCGGCCTTGACCTTCGGGTTGGTGAGCTCCTCGATCTCCTCGAGCACCTTCTGGGCCGACACGCCGTGCGGCAGCTCGGTGACCACCAGCTGCCACTGGCTGCGTGCCAGGTCCTCGAAGCGGTGCCGCGCGCGAACCTTCAGCGAGCCGCGGCCGCCAGAGTAGATCTCGCGGATGTCCTCGGGCGCGGTGATGATCTGGCCGCCGCCCGGGAAGTCCGGTCCCGGCATCAGCGCCAGCAAGTCGTCGAGCGGCGTGGCCGGGTTCCTCAGCACCGCCACGCAAGCGGCGGCCACCTCGCGCAGGTTGTGCGGCGGAATCTCGGTGGCCATCCCCACCGCGATGCCCGACGCGCCGTTCAGCAGCACGAAGGGCAGGCGCGCCGGCAGCAGCCGCGGCTCCTGCGTCGAGCCGTCGTAGTTCGGCACGAAGTCGACCGTGCCCTCGTCGATCTCGGAGAGCAGCAGCTCGGCGAAGCGCGTGAGCCGCGCCTCGGTGTAGCGCATCGCCGCGGCGCCGTCGCCGTCGCGCGAGCCGAAATTGCCCTGCCCGTCGATCAGCGGATAGCGCAGCGTGAAGTCCTGCGCCATCCGGACCAGGGCCTCGTAGGCGGCCACGTCGCCGTGCGGATGGAAGCGGCCCAGCACGTCGCCGACCACCCGCGCCGACTTGACCGGCTTGGCCGAAGGGCCCAGCCCCATCTCGTTCATCGCGTGCAGGATGCGCCGCTGCACCGGCTTCTGGCCGTCGCAGACGTCGGGCAGCGCGCGGCCCTTGACCACCGAGATCGCGTAGTCGAGATAGGCGCGCTCGGCATAGGTGGCGAGCGTCAGCGCCTCGTCGTCGGACGGGGCGTCGGCAAAAAGGTCCTGTTCGATCATGGAATTCTTGTGGTGCTCAGATGTCGACCTCGGCCTCGTTGCCGCGCTCCTCGAGCCAGGCCCGGCGCGCGGCGGCCTCGCCCTTGCCCATCAGCATCGTGAAGCGCTCGGAGGTCGCCTCGGCGCCCGGCTCGCCCAGCGTGATCGGCAGCAGCCTGCGGGTGTCGGGATTCATCGTGGTCTCCCAGAGCTGCTCGGCGTTCATCTCGCCCAGACCCTTGAAGCGCGAGATCGACCAGCTGCCTTCGCGCACGCCGTCCTTGCGCAGCTTGTCCTCCACGTGCTGCAGCTCGCCGTCGTCGAGGCAGTAGAGCTTGCGCAGCGGCCGCTTGCCGGCGGCCGGCACGTCGACCCGGTACAGCGGCGGGCGGGCCACGAAGACGTGGCCGCGCTCGATCAACCTCGGGAAGTGCCGGAAGAACAGCGTGAGCAGCAGCACCTGGATGTGCGAGCCGTCGACGTCGGCGTCCGACAGGATGCAGATGCGTCCGTAGCGCAGCCCCGACAGGTCGGGCGAATCGCCCGGCCCGTGCGGGTCGACGCCGATCGCCACCGCGATGTCGTGGATCTCGTTGTTGGCGAACAGCCGGTCGCGCTCGGTCTCCCAGGTGTTCAGCACCTTGCCGCGCAAGGGCAGGATGGCCTGGAACTCCTTGTCGCGGCCCATCTTGGCCGAGCCGCCGGCGGAGTCGCCCTCGACCAGGAAGATCTCGTTGCGCGACACGTCGGTGGATTCGCAGTCGGTCAGCTTGCCAGGCAGCACCGCCACGCCCGAGCTCTTCTTCTTCTCGACCTTCTGCGCCGCGCGGCTGCGGATCTGCGCCTGGCGGATCACCAGCTCGGCGAGCTTGCGGCCGTGCTCGACGTGCTCGTTGAGCCACAGCTCGAACTGGCTGCGCGCCAGCGAGCCGACCAGCCGCACCGCGTCGCGCGAGTTCAGGCGCTCCTTGATCTGGCCCTGGAACTGCGGATCGAGCACCCGCGTGGACAGCACGAAGCTGGCGCGCGCGAAGACGTCCTCGGGCAGCAGCTTCACGCCCTTGGGCTGCAGGCCGTGCAGCTCGACGAAACCCTTGACCGCGTTGAACAGGCCTTCGCGCAGGCCGGCCTCGTGGGTGCCGCCGGCCGGCGTCGGGATCAGGTTCACGTAGGACTCGCGCACCGGCGCGCCCTCTTCGGTGAAGGCCACGACCCACTGCGCGCCCTCGCCCTCGGCGAAGGTTTCGTGGCCGGCCGCGATGTACTGCTGGCCCTCGAAGAGCGGGATCAGCGGCGCCGCGCCCGCGCCGGCCTGCAGGGCTTCGACGAGATAGCCGCGCAGGCCCTCGGCGTACTGCCAGGTCTGCTGGCGGCCGGCCTTCTCCTCGACCAGCGTGACCTTGACCCCGGGCAGCAGCACCGCCTTGGAGCGCAGCAGCTGGACCAGCTCGGCCTGCGGAATCGCCGCCGAGTCGAAGTACTTCGGGTCGGGCCAGCAGCGCACGCGGGTGCCGCTGCGCCGCTCGCCGCGCGCCGCCGGCCGCGAGGCCAGGGACTGCGCCACCTCGCCGCCCGCGAAGGCGATCTCGTGCACGCCGCCGTCGCGCCAGACGGTGACCTCGAGGCGCTTCGACAGCGCATTGGTGACCGAGACGCCGACCCCGTGCAGGCCGCCGGAAAAGCTGTAGGCGCCGCCGCCGGCCTTGTCGAACTTGCCGCCGGCGTGCAGCCGGGTGAAGACGATCTCCACGACCGGCACCTTCTCTTCCGGATGCGCGCCGACCGGAATGCCGCGGCCGTCGTCGTCCACCGAGATGCTGCCGTCGGCGTGCAGCGTGAGCACGATCTCGCGGCAGGAGCCGGCCAGCGCCTCGTCGGCCGCGTTGTCGATCACCTCCTGCACGATGTGCAGCGGGTTCTCGGTCCGGGTGTACATGCCCGGGCGCTGGCGGACCGGCTCCAGGCCCTTCAGGACGCGAATGGAGGCTTCGCTGTAATCGCTGCTGCGTGTTGCCATGTAGGGAAAAGGGAAGCGCGCTCAGCGCGAGATCGGGATGCCGCACATCTGCAGCATGCTCGCGAAGTCGAGGACGCGATCGGGACTCAGGTAGGCCATGAAGGCCCAGACGACGGCGAAACCGAGCACCGCGGCCAGCGCGGTCCAGCCCGCCGCGCGCAGCAGGCGCGACGCGCTCACGACGGCCTCCGCCGGGCGGCTAGAATCGGGCGATGGATCGGTTTCATGAGCCCCGATTCTACTTGCCGCCCGAACTTGCCCCCCGAGCCGACCGAAAATGGACCCGATGCGCCCCGCCCCCGACACCCTGCTGATCCACGGCGACCGGGACCTGCGCGACGACAGTTCGCTGGCGCCGCCCATCCTGCCCTCGGTCACGCACAGCGCCGCCGACGCGGCCGAGTTCGCGGACATGGCGAGCACCCCGCGGCACCCGCGCTTCTACACGCGCTACGGCAACCCGACCCACGAGCGCGCGGCGCGGCTGATCGCCGGGCTCGAGGGCGCCGAGACCGGCCTGATGACCGCCAGCGGCATGGGCGCGATCAGCGCGGTCGCGCTGGGCCTGCTGAAGTCGGGCGACCTGGCGGTGGGCCAGACCAGCCACTACATGGGCACCACCAGGCTCTTCACCGAGCTGCTGCCGCGCTTCGGCGTGCGCACCCGGCTGGTCGACCAGACCGACACCGCCGGCCTGCTCGCCGCGATCGGCGAGGGCGCGCGGCTGGTGATGGTCGAGACGCCGGTGAACCCCACGATGGCCGTCACCGACCTGGCCGCGGTCGCGCAGGCCGCCCGGGCGGCGGGCGCGATCAGCGTGGCCGACAATACCTTCGCCAGCCCGATCAACCAGCGCCCGCTGGCGCACGGGATCGACCTGGTGGTGCACAGCGCGACCAAGTACCTGGGCGGCCACCACGACCTGATCGCGGGCGCGGTGGCCGGGCCGGCGGCGCTGGTCGAGAAGATCTGGGACAGCGCGATCGTGCTCGGCGCCACGCTGGGTGCCTTCGACGCCTGGCTGCTGCTGCGCGGCCTGCGCACGCTGCCCCTGCGAATGGCGCGCGCCAACGACAACGCGATGGCGGCGGCGCGATTCCTCGAGGGGCACCCCGCGGTCGAGGCGGTGCACTACCCCGGCCTCGAGTCGCACCCACAGCACGCGCTCGCCCGCCGCCAGATGACCGGTTTCGGCGGGGTGCTGGCGGTGAGGATCCGCGGCGGCTACGAACCCGCCGCGCGCTTCGTGGCCGCTTTGCGGCTGTTCACCAATGCGGTGAGCCTGGGCGGTGTCGAGTCGCTGGCGGTGCACGCCGCCGCGATGTGGGCGGGCACGCTGGACGACGCGCAGATGCGCGCGGCGGGCGTGGAGCCCAACCTGGTCAGGCTGGCCTGCGGCATCGAGGCGCCGGACGACCTGATCGCGGACTTGCGCCAGGCGCTGGATGCGGCAGGCGCCTAGGTCGGATCGCCACCCGGGTCAGATCGCCACCTGGGTGCCGAGCTCGATCACCCGGTCGGCGGGCAGCCGGAAGTAGTTCGCCACGCTGGTGCTGTTCTGGAGCATCCAGCCGAACAGCGAGCGTCGCCAGCCGAACAGGCCGCGCTGGCTGACCGACACCACGGTGGGCTTGCTGGTGAAGAACGAGGTTTCGTCGACCTTGAAGACCAGGCCCTTGCGGGCGGCGAGCCTCATGATGCCCTGGATGTCCGGGTCCTCGCGGTAGCCCAGGTGTGCGCTCAGCCGGATGATGCCGTTCGGGCCCCGCATGATCTGCACCCGCTCGGCCTCGGGCACCGAAGGCACGTCCTCGAATTCCACGGTCAGGAAGATCGTGGTCTCGTGGACCACGTTGTTGTGCTTCAGGTTGTGCAGGAAGGAGCTAGGGCAGCGCGTGGACGACGACGAGAAGAAGACCGCCACGCCCGGCACGCGCTGGATGCCCGACAGGTCCATCGCGAGGCCGTCGACCGCGTTGCGCGGCCCGGCGCTCTTCTTGGCGCGCACGATCTCGGTGCCGCGCCGCCAGGTGGTCAGCACGGTGAAGGCAGCCAGCGCCAGGGCCAGCGGGAACCAGCCGCCGCCGACGACCTTCGTGGCGTTGGCCGCGAAGAAGGCAGCCTCGACGAGCGCGAAGAGCGCGAACGGCAGCCAGAGCCAGCGCAGGGCCTTCGATCCCTTCACGCGCGGCAGCGTGATCAGCATCAGCACGCTGGCCAGCAGCAGGTCGCCGGCCACCGCGATGCCGTAGGCCGCCGCCAGCGAGCCCGAGTCGCCGAACTCCAGCATCAGGAACACGACCAGCAGCAGCATCAGCCAGTTGACCACCGGGATGTAGATCCGGCCCTTCTGGGTGCGCGACTTCTGGAACACCCGCAGCCTCGGCAGGAAGTTCATCCGCGAGGCCTGCTGCGTGGCCGAGAACGCGCCGGAGATCACCGCCAGCGACGCGATCACCGCCGCGGCGATCGAAACGGCGGTGAGCGGCAGCACGAACTCCTCGGGCACCAGCAGGAAGAAGGGGTTGTGGACAGCCCCCGGATTGCGCAGCACGAGCGCGCCCTGCCCGAAGTAGTTGAGCGTGAGCGCCGGCAGCACGATCGCGAACCAGGTCAGGCGCACCGGACGCGGCCCGAAGCGGCCCATGTCGGCATACAGCGCCTCGACGCCCGTCACGCAGAGGAAGACCGCGCCGGCCGCCACGAAGGCCAGGCCGGGGTAGGCGAACACGAAGCCGAGCGCGAAGCGCGGATCGAGCGCCCACAGCACCTCGGGCGTCTGCGCGACGCTCAGGCCGCCGGTGATCGCCAGCGTGGCGAACCAGGCGAGCATCAGCGGTCCGAACAGGGCGCCGATCGCGTCGGTGCCGCCGCGCTGGATCAGGAACACGCCCACCACGATCGCCAGCGCCACCGGCAGCACGAAGGGCGCCAGCTCGGGCCGCGCCACCGCGAGCCCCTCCACCGCCGACAGCACCGAGATCGCCGGCGTGATGACCGCGTCGCCGTAGAAAAGCGAGACGGCCAGGATGCCGAGGATGGTCTCCAGCCAGAGCAGGCGGGGTCGCGAACGCAGCCGGTGCATGCACCAGGAGAGCAGGGCCAGCACGCCGCCCTCTCCGCGGTTGTCGAAGCGCAGCATGATCGTCACGTACTTGAACGAGACGATCAGCATGACCGACCAGAAGATCATCGACAGCACCGCGTAGACGTTGCCGGGCGTCAGCGGGATGCCCCAGCCGGACCGGAAGGCCTCGCGGAAGGCATACAGCGGGCTGGTGCCGATGTCGGCGAACACGACGCCGAGCGCCGCAAGGGCGATCGCCGGCAGGCCGGAGCGGGCGGGCTTGCTCATGGAGGCGGAAGTCTACACCGGTGCCGGCCCGGCGATGGCGGCTATCATCGGCGGCATCGCAACCCGCCGCCGGCCGCGCATCCCGCATGAACGCCCTGAGCTTCGCCCTGGTCCTGACCGGCGTCGTCCTGAACGCGCTGGCCCAATCGCTGCTCAAGGCGGGCACCAACCGGCTCGGTCCGGTCGAGTTCTCGCTCGGCCAGGCCTGGCCGGTCGCGCTGCGGGTGATGAGCGAGTGGCCCTTCCTGCTCGGCTTCGCCTGCTACGGCGTGAGCCTGGTCGTGTGGATCGCAGCGCTGACCCGGGTGCCGGTCACGATCGCCTATCCGATGCTGTCGATCGGCTACGTGATCAACGCGCTGATCGCCCGCTTCTGGCTCGGCGAGATCCTCGGGCTGAACGGCTGGCTGGGCATCGCGCTGATCGGCGCCGGCGTGGCGCTGATCGCGCGACCGGGCGCCTGACCCCCGGCGGCCGAGCCCTCCTCCCTCAAGGAATCCTTCGCACCTTGCTCCTCCCCGACAGCGCCCGCAACCGGCTCTTGGGCATCGGCATCGCATCGCTGGCCTACCTGTGCTTCGCGGTGCTCGACACCTCGGCGAAGTGGCTGGTCGGCTCGCTGCCGGTGCTCCAGGTCGTGTGGCTGCGCTTCGTGACGCACGTGCTCTTCATGATGGTGCCGATGGCGCGCGCCGGCGGCCGCAAGTTCCACAAGGTGCGCCGCCCGGGCCTGCAGCTGCTGCGCGCGTCGATGCTGCCCGCGATGACCGCGCTCAACTTCTGGGCGCTGCAGTATCTGCAGCTCGCCGAGACCGGCGCGATCCAGTTCGCGGTGCCCATCCTGGTCGCCCTGTTCGCCGCGTGGCTGCTCGGCGAACGCCTGGACACCGGGCGCTGGATCGCGGTGCTGGTGGGCTTCGCGGGCGTGCTGGTCATCGTTCGCCCGGGCACCGCCGGCTTTCACCCGGCGATCTTCCTGTCGCTGGGCAACGCGGTGCTCTACGCGCTCTTCAACCTGCTGACCCGCCGCCTGGCGGCGACCGATCCGCCGGCGGTGACCAACCTGCTGTCGGCGCTCGGCGCGGTCGTGGTCCTCGCGCCCTTCGCCCTGCCCGCCTGGGTCACGCCCACGCAATGGCAGCAATGGCTGCTGATCGCGCTGACCGGGCTGGCGGGCGGTACCGGCCACCTGTGCCTCGCGCACGCGCATCGCTTCGCGCCGGCCTCCACGCTGGCGCCCTTCCTGTACCAGCAGATCCTCTACATGACGCTGCTCGGCTTCCTTGTGTTCGGCGACGTGCCGGGCAAGGCGGTCGTGATCGGAGCGGCCATCGTCATCGCCAGCGGCTTCTACCTGCTGTGGCGCGAGCGGCGCGTCGATGCCGGGTGACGGTGCGCACGCCGGGGCAGGCTTGCCCCGTGCAATTGATGTATCTATAGTGCATCTTGTGCGGTCTACGTTGGGAGCGGTCGATGAAGGACTGCAAGCTCGACCACGGGCCGACTCCTTCGCAAGAAGCGCTCGACACGCCGCTGCGTTGCAGCCACTGCGACAGCCCGATCCCGGCGAGCAGCGCCCTTAACTTCGAAGGGGCCGACTACATCAGGCATTTCTGCGGCGAGGATTGCCTCGCCGGGTGGTGCGCATCGGCGGCCCATCGCAGGCCGGGCCGGCCCGCCGGCAAGGCGTCATGACCCAGCGCCCGGTCTTCCTCGACCTGTTCCGGATCGCGCTCCCGATCGGCGCGATCGCGTCCTTCCTGCACCGGATATCGGGCGTGCTCCTCGTCGTCGCGCTGCCGGCCATCGCGATCCTGTTCGAGCGCTCGCTCGCCACGCCGGAAGGCTTCGAGTCGCTGCGGAACGGACTCGGATCCGCCCCCGCCCGGCTGGGCATGGTCCTGCTCGGCTGGGCGCTGGCTCACCACGTCCTTGCGGGCATCCGGCACATGCTGATGGATGCCGGCCTGGGCTGGCGGCTGGCCGACGCTCGACGAAGCGCGTGGGCGGTGGTGGTCGGGAGCCTCGCGATCGGCGCCGTCGCGGCGATCGCGGCGGCGTGACAGGCGCGCAACCGATGGCACGCGCGCTTCTCGACGGCCTGCGCGCCTGGACCCTGCAGCGGGCCTCGGCCCTCTACCTGCTGGTCTTCGGCATCGTGCTCACGCTGCGCATGCTGGCGGCGCCCCCCGCAAGCCACGCCGCGTGGGTCGCCCTCTGGGGAGAGCCCGCGATGGCCGCCGGCGCCCTGCTGGCCTTTGCAAGCGTATGCCTGCACGCCTGGGTCGGCGCCCGGGACGTGATCCTCGACTACGTCCGCCCGGCCGGCGCCCGCCCGATCGCGCTGGCGCTGGTGGCAGCGGTCCTGCTGTTCACCGGGCTGCGCCTCGCGCGGGCCCTGCTCGCCGTCGCGACCTGACGCGTGGCCCACTCCGGGCCGTCGCAAGAACGGAGCTGCCGATGCGTTTCTCCCTCTATCGCTACGACCCCGACTGCGACGAACGGCCGCGCATGCAGGACTACGAGCTCGAGCTTCGGCCCACCGACCACATGGTCCTGGACGCGCTGATCCGGCTCAAGGAGATCGATGACTCCATCTCGTTCCGCCGTTCCTGCCGGGAGGGCGTCTGCGGTTCCGACGGCATGAACATCAACGGGCGCAACCGGCTCGCCTGCGTCACCGAGTTGCGGGAACTGAAGGAGCCGGTGGTCCTGCGGCCGTTGCCGGGCCAGCCGGTGATCCGCGACCTGATCGTCGACCTGACGCAGTTCTTCGCGCACTACCGGTCGATCCGCCCCTGGGTGATCGACGACGGGCCGATGCCGGAACGCGAGCGCCTGCAGTCGCCCGAACAGCGTGCCGAACTCGACGGGCTCTACGAATGCATCCTGTGCGCCTGCTGTTCGACCGCCTGCCCGTCGTATTGGTGGAACCCGGACAAGTTCGTCGGGCCGGCAGGCCTGCTCCAGGCCTGCCGCTTCATCCTGGACAGCCGCGACCAGGCACGGGACGAACGGCTCGACTTCCTGGAAGGCCCGTTCCGGCTCTACCGTTGCCGAACGATCATGAACTGCACCGAGGTCTGCCCGAAGGGGCTGGCGCCTTCGCACGCGATCGAGCGAATTCGCGGCTTGATGTTCGAGCGCAGTTTCTAGGCGCCCGGCAAACCTCCCGTCGCCGGGAGAGGCGCAGACCTCACCGGGCGCTATTCGAAGCGCATCAGTTCCTCGGCCAGCGTTTCCCGGCCGTACCGGTCGATCAGCATGTCGATCTCGGCGAGCAGGCTGCCGTCCTGGTCGTCCTCGACCACGCCCTCCCCGACCAGACGGGCGGTCAGGCCATCCGCCATGGAGTCCCGCACCTCGCCCAGCGTCAGGGACAGATCGGCCTCGCGCTCGTCGAGCATGACCTCGATGACCAGGGAAAGCGCCTCGCTCGCCTTCACTGCGGTGAAGTCGCCTGCCGGCGCGTCCTCACCGAACTCCTCGACCAGGGTCTCGATTTCTGCGTACAGAGACTGCTCGGTGCCGAACTGCGAGCGGTCCGGCTTCAGGCCCCGGTGCACCAGCGATCGCCGCAGGCGGTCGCGCACGAAACCCAGCGTGACCGGCTCCTCGATGTCCGGATCGGCGAGCAGGGATTCCATCAGCGCGGAGAGCTCCTCGCTCGCGCGGCTGTCGCCGTCGATGGGGATGTGCATGGTCGATCTCCTGAGTAACGGTAGCAGGGGCGAGCCACGCCTGCGACAGCCGCGCCCCCCTTACGATACCGCGACGCCCCCCGCTCGCGCTGACCAGGGTCAAGCGCGAGCGGCCTCGGGCGCCGGCATCCCGGCGCTTATGGCGAGAGCCCGTCTTCGGCCGCCCGCGTTCAGTCAAGCAGGCCGGACTGCCGCGGCAGCCAGAGAACCAGGTCAGGGAACGCGATGCAGAGCGCCAAGGCGATCAGTTGCAGGAACACGAAGGGAACGATGCCGCGATAGATGTGCGCCATGGTCACCGAGGGCGGCACCGACCCCTTCATGTAGAAGAGCGCGAAACCGAAGGGCGGCGTCAGGAACGAAGTCTGGAGGTTCACCGCCAGCACGACGAGAAGCCACGGCAGAAAGGCCATCGCCCCGCCTTCGACGTGCCCGCCGAAATCGAGCCTGGTCAGGATCGGGCCGAAGACGGGCAGCACGATCAGGCAGATCTCGAGCCAGTCGAAGAAGAAGCCCAGAATGAAAACGAGCACCATCACGAAGATCAGGATCTGCCAGGCGGTCTCGATCCCCATCGCACGCAGCACGTCTTCGACCACGTCATCGCCGCCGAGCGCCCGGAACATGTAGGCAAAGACCGACGCGCCGATCGTGATGAAGAACACCATCGCATTCGTGAGCGCCGCCGATTCGATGATCTCACGCAGCGCTTTTCGGCTCAGCGCCCCGTTCAGCCAGGCGAGGACCAGGGCGCCGGCACAGCCGACGCCGGCAGCCTCAGTCGGCGTGGCCCAACCCAGGAAAATCGATCCGAGGACCAGCGACACCAGCAGCGTCGGCGGAAGGAATCCCCTTATCATCATCGCCACCAGCGCGCCGGCGCTGGTCGGCCCCTCGCTGGCCGGCATCGGCGGCGCGAGCTCCGGCTTCAGGAAGGTCACGATCCCGATCCACCCGACATAGAGCAAGGCCAGCAGCAGCCCGGGGAACAGCGCCCCCGCGAACAGCGAGCCGACCGGCACCGACATCAGGTCGCCCATGATGACGAGCATGATCGACGGGGGGATCAGGATGCCCAGGGTTCCCGACGATGCGATGGTCCCCACCGCGAGCTCAGGCTTGTAGCCGCGTTCGAGCATCGTCGGCAATGCGATCATCGTGAGCATCACGACCGACGCCCCGACGATGCCGGTGGTCGCCGCCATGATCGTGCCCATCAGCGTGACCGACATCGCCAGCCCGCCGGGAATTCGCCGCGTGAGGATCTGAAGACACTTCAGCAGTTCGGTCGCCACGCCGCTTCGCTCGAGCACCACCCCCATGAAGATGAACATGGGAATCGCGACCAGCACCTGGCTGGCGGCCACGCCGCCCCAGATCCGCACGAGCAGGTTGTAGAACTGAAGGAGATTGAAGACGTCGAAGTACCAGCCGATCGCGCCGAAGGCGAGCGAAACCCCGCCGAGAACGAACGCCACCGGGAACCCGGTGAACATCAGAAGGGCCAGCACGACGAACATCAGCAGGCCGAGATGGTCGATCATCCAGTCGATCATGGATCAGCTCCCCAGGTGCTGGGGCCGGGCCTGCTCGCGCAGA
>MEEC01000238.1 GCA_001724315.1 Lautropia sp. SCN 70-15
CTGGCGCGAGCACAGCCGCACGCGCCGCGACCTGTTCGGCGCGAAGCTCGCCTGGGGCGATCCCGACACGTCGCGATTCAAGCTGACCGCCACGGCGCTCGACCAGCCCGACACCCAGGATCCGCTGGGCCTGACCCGCGAGCCGCTAGACCAGGCCAACCGCCAGGCCGGCGCCGGCGCGCTGGCCTTCGACACCCGCAAGAGTGTCGCGCACCGGCAGGCCGGGCTCGAGTGGGCGCACCGGCTGGGCCCCCGGGACACGCTCACGCTGCGCGGCTACGCCGGCGACCGCCGGGTCACGCAATTTCTGGCCTTCAGCGGCGCCGCGCCGACGTCGTCGGGGGGCGTGGTCGACCTGGATCGCGGCTTCGGCGGGCTGGGCCTGCAGTGGACCCGCAGTGGCCGCACCGCCTGGGGGCCGTTTTCGCTCTCGCTGGGCATCGACTACGACCGGATGGACGAGCGCCGCCGCGGCTTCGTCAACAATTCCGGCGTGGCCGGTGAGCTGCGTCGCAACGAGATGGACAGCGTCTGGAACTTCGATCAGTACGCGATCGCCGAGTGGTGGTTCGCCGAGCGCTGGCGCTTGTCCGGGGGCGTGCGGCACTCGAGCGTGAGCTTCCGGGTGCGCGACGATTTCGTCACCGTCTCCAATCCGGACGATTCCGGCCGGCGTGACTACTCGGCCACGCGGCCGGTCGTCGGCCTGCTCTACGCGGCGAGCGACACGGTCAACCTGTACGCGTCGGCCGGCCGCGGCTTCGAAACGCCCACCTTCGCCGAGCTGGCCTACCGGCCCGACGGCCAGCCGGGGCTGAACTTCGCGCTCGACGCCAGCACCAGCACCCATCTCGAACTGGGTCTCAAGGCGCAGCTTGCGCGCGATCACCGACTGAACCTCGCGCTGTTTCGCACCGGCACCCGCAACGACATCGTGCCCGACGCGAACGTGGCGGGCCGTGCCACCTTCCGCAACGCGGCCCGCACCCGGCGGCAAGGCGTGGAGCTGGCGCTGGAATCGCGGCTCGGGGGCGGCTTCGAGGCCTGGCTGGCCTGGACCTGGGTCGATGCCGAGTTCCGCGACTACGCGAGCCTGGCGGGCGCCGACCTGTCGGGGCGCGCGCTGCCCGGCGTGCCGAAGCATTCGCTCCATGCCGAATTGGCCTGGCGCCACGCGCCCACCGGTTTCTCGACTGCGATCGAGGCCCAGTGGAACGGCGCGGTCTGGGTCGACGACGCGAACACCGCCCGCGCCGACGCCTACGCGGTGGCCAACTGGCGGCTGGGCTACGACTTGCGCCACGCCGGCTGGCGAATCGTGCCCTACCTGCGCATCGACAACCTGTTCGGCGAGCGCCACGTGGGCTCGGTGATCGTGAATGCGGCCAACGGCCGCTACTACGAGCCGGCGCCGGGCCAGTCGTGGTTCGGCGGCGTGAAGGCGTCGCTGGCCTTCTGACTCACCAGCCCCCGCCGCCACCCCCTCCGCCTCCGCCGCCCGAACCCCCGCCACCGGAAAAGCCGGACGAGGACGACTTGGGCGCCGGCATCGCGCTGGCGAAGGAGCCCTGCGCCGCGGCCACCGCGCCGGTCAGCGCGCCGGCAAAACTCCGTCCGGACCAGGCCCTTCCACTATGCCATCCAGGATGATAGGAAGCGCTCACGTCGCTGCCTGGGTGCGCGCGCGCGAAGGCCGCCTCGAAGGCCTCCGACCAGGGCTTCTCCGCCTCGAGCGCGATCGCGTAGGGCAGCAGCGCCTCGAAGCGCTCGGTGGTCAGCTCAGGCGCGCCCTGCAGGTTCAGCCGCGCGGTCTCGGCGGTGCGCAGGTACATCTCCAGGCCTTCGATCCGGTCCATCACCGGCCGTCCGGCGGCGGTCGGCGCGCGCAGCAGGTAGTAGAACAGCCCGTTCAGCGCGGCGAAGCCGGCCACCAGCACCAGCGGAAAGGCGTTGTCCACCACCGCATCGAGGAAGAAGTCGCGAAAGTCCGGCGACAGCGGTCCCCGGTCGCCGAGCTGGGTCAGGAAGGTGGTCGCCATGAAAGCGAGCACCGCCAGGTGAATGGCCGAGGCGATGATCGTCCGCAGCCTCCAGCCCGGCATCAGCGCCCGGACGATCTGCGCCACGAACACGCCCGCGAACGCGCCGATGACCACCGACGCGATCAGCAGCCCGATCTCGGCTTCGCGCAGCTGCCCGAACACCAGCACCGCGCCGATCGCGATGCCCGTCAGGAACAGGCCTGCGGCGAACCAGCCCAGGTTGCGCTTGAAGAAGCGGTGCCGGTTCTCCTTCTCGATCGCCGAACGGAAGCTCTTCAGCGCCCTGGCCAGGCTCTCGCCGTTGGCGCGGTCCACGAAGGCCACGCCGCCGCTGCCGTCGATCCAGGAGAGCAGGGCGCGCTCGCCGGCGGGGAGCGCGTGATACTCGGGGAAGGGCGCCGCCGCGCCGACCTTGCCCTTGTCCGCGCCCGAGAGCTTGCGCTTGAGGATCAGCCCGCCGCCGCTGTCGTCGAAGATCACCAGGCCCTTGACCGCCAGCGAGATCGCCGCCGCGGTGAATTCGCGCCAGTCGCCGCTCCAGCCCCAGTTGCGGACGTAGCCGGCCAGCGCAGGCGAGATGCCCTCGGGCGGGTTGAAGAGCGGAATGATGGTGCCCTTGGGCGGGTCGCGGCCCACCGCCCGCCAGACGATCAGGTAGAAGGCCGCCACCGCCAGCAGCCCCAGGCCGCTCAGGATCCAGCGGCGGTTGTCCAGGAAGGCGTACTGCAACTGCTGGGCCTGGGACGGCGCGGCCACCGCGCCCGCCGGCAGCTCGGCGACCAGCGTGAGCCCCTCGCCCGGCGCCAGCGCGCGGGTGGCCTCGAACTCGAGCTGTCCGTCGTCGCGCAGCCGGGCGCGGAAGTCCTCGCCCCGTTCCCCGAAGCGGCCCGTGTACGCCGTCCAGCGCACCGGCGCCGCATTGCCCGGCAGCCGCACCAGCGCCCGGGCCGACAGGATCGGGAAGGCCCACTCGTTGCCGGTCACGTTCCAGTACAGCTCGGCCCGGCCGTCGTGGTGGCGGATCTGCCGGCCGGTCCGGTAGCGGATCTCGTAGCGGTACACGCCGGGTTCGAGCAGCACGTTCTCGTCGCCGGCGTAGATCCGCACGCCGCGCGCGCTGGTTCGGGTGAAGCTCGGCTCGGTGCGTCCGTCGCGGGTGACCGCGATCAGGTCGAAGGACACCGAGCGCAGCCGGCCCTCGGCATCCTCGAACTGCAGCGGGAAGTCGCGGTAGATGCCGCGGCGGATCTGCCGGCCCTCGGCGCGCACCGTGATGGACTCGCTGACCAGCAGGTCGCCGTCGGGCTGCACCTCGATCGTGGCCAGGTAGCGCTCGATGGTCTCGTCGGCGCGCGCGGCGCCGGGCAGCGCCAGGGCGAGCAGGCAGGCGGCCGCGAAGACGCGTGCGATGTGGCCAGCGAAGAAGAGGGACATGCGCGCGAAGCCGCCCGCCGCGCTATTGCGGGAACGACACCTTGGGCGCCTCGCGCGCCGCCGCGTCCTCGATCTCGAAGAAGGGCTTCTTGCCGAAGCCGAACCAGCTGGCCACCAGGTTGCTCGGGAAGGACTCCACCATCACGTTCAGGTCGCGCGTGGCGCCGTTGTAGTAACGGCGCGCCATCTGGATGTCGTGCTCCACGCCTTGCAGCGACTCCTGCAGCGCCAGGAAGTTCTGGTTGGCCTTCAGCTCCGGGTAGTTCTCCACGATGGCCAGCAACCGGCCCAGCGCGCCGGACAGCATGCCCTCGATCTGGCTGCGCGCGGCCACGTCGCCGGCCGGCGCGGCCCGGGCCTGGTTGCGCAGCTCGGTCACGTTCTCGAGCAGCTCGCGCTCGTGGGTGGCGTAGCCCTTCACCGTCTCGACCAGGTTGGGCACCAGGTCGGCGCGGCGCTTCAACTGCACGTCGATGCCGCTCCAGCCTTCCTCGGCCAGGTTGCGGCGCTTCACCAGCCCGTTGTAGAGGCTCACGCCCCAGGCGGCGAGCGCGGCGGCGATTGCTGCGAGGACGATCCAGGTCATCGTGCGGGTCCTTTCGGGGTGTTCATGCGCAGTACACGCCGCGTAACCATATGCGCAGCGGCTCGCTTTCGTCTACATGTGGCCCAAGGCGGGTCGCAAACCCAGGTGCTCGACGAAGGGATCGAAATCGCGGTCGCTGTAAAGCAGGGCGTAGTCGCCGACGATGCAGCGCGTGGCAATGATCGTGTCTATCGTCTTCCGGGTGGTGATGCCGCGTGCACGAAGTGCCCGGAAGTTCCGCGCAGCCTGCAGAGCGATTTCCGGCCCGCCGAGCGTCACGATGTCGAGAGTTGCGAGCAGCCTGCGCGCCTGTTCGAACTCGGAGTGGCTGCGAAATCCCTGCAGGACCTCGGTGAGCATCAGATCCCCGGTCGCGAGCAGATCGTTTCCGAGGAGGCCGTCGAGCAAGTCCGTCTCGCGAGTGGCCAAGCCCCGGAAGTAGTCGATCCAGACACTGGAGTCGACGAGGATCAACGATCGGTCCTCATTGCCTCGAGGTCGCCCTCCCAGTGCAGGCGACCGCGGAACTTGCGTATCTCCTGCTGCTGGCGAAGTCGCAAGACCGTGCGCAGACCGAGGTCGACGGCCTCGCGCTTGGTCCTCAATCCGGTGAGCTTCAATACGCGCTTCATGAGCTCTTCGTCGATGACGATGTTGGTTCGCATGATGTGTATGATGTTTTCCTTCAATACACATTCTGTTCCTTCTGGCGATCTGCTGCAAGACGGCTCGAGTTTCTCCCTCAGCGAGCCGCGCCGTCGATCTGCCTCTCGGCCTAGACCGACGGAGCGGGCGGAGAGCGCGGGCGGCGGAATGGAGGCTCACCCCCTGAGCCTCTCCCCCCGGATACTCGCCCGTCCCCCTTCCCGAGGAGCAGCCGCATGAGCCAGCCCGCCCAGCATCCGGACCTTCCCCAGCTTCCGATCCGCCGCGTCGCCTTCTACAAGCACGGCGTGGCCATGGTCGAGCGCGAAGGTCGCGTTCAAGGCGAAATCCTGCCGCTGGTCTTCCGCGCCGGCGACATGGACGACGCGCTGAAGAGCCTCACCGTGATCGACCTTGCCGGCGGCCAGGTGGTCTGCGCGAACTACGAATTGCCGGCCTCCGCGATCCGCGAGCAAGACGCGCTGGCGCTCGATCCCGGCACCGGCATGCTCGACCTGATCGAGCGGCTGGTCGGCTGGCGGGTGCGCGTGGAGCTGGCCGGGCGCAGCGCGCCCCTCGAGGGCCGCGTCACCGGGCTGCAGTACGCGAAGGAGCGCCGCCGCCTGAAGGGCGCCACGCTGATGCTGCTGGACGAAACCACCGGCGCGGTGCAGGCCGCGCCCGCCGCGGAGCTCGCGCGGATCGTGCCGCTCGAGGGCCGCGTCGGCGACGACCTCGCGCGCTTCCTCGACGCCGGCAAGCGCGCTGGCGGCACGCAGACGGTGTCGCTGCGGCTCACCCCGGGCGAGCACGATCTCGCCGTTTCCTGTCTGGTGCCCGCGCCGAGCTGGCGGGTCAGCTATCGCGTGATCGCCGAGTCCGACGAGGGCGCCGACACCGGTCGCCTGCTGCTCCAGGGCTGGGGCCTGGTCGACAACCGCTTCGACGAAGACCTCGAGAACGTCCGGCTGACGCTGGTCGCCGGCCAGCCGATCTCCTTCGTCTACGACCTGACCACCTCGCGGGCGCCGGCGCGCAAGCGGGTCCGGGACGAATCGCGCGTGGCCGCCGGGCCGGTCGGGTACGCCTCGGGCCTCGTCGCGCACGCCGCCGCGCATTCCGCCGCAATGGCCGGCGCCGACTCGTTCGAGATGGCCAGCGCGGAGTTCGACGACGAGCGCGGCGCGATGCTCGCCGCCGACATCGCCGGCGACGCCGACGACCCGCGCCTCGGCCCCGAAGTGGCGCTCGCCGGCCAGCCCCTGCGTTCCGCCCGCATCGCCGACCTGGAAGCCGCCGAGCCGGCCAGCGCAAGCAGCGACCAGCGCGAGACCTTCGCCTACGAGGTGCTGCGGCCGGTGTCCATCCCGCGCGGCGCCAGCGCGCTGGTGCCGGTGCTGCAGGCAAAGCTCGCTTACCGGCGCGAGCTGCTGTTCAACGAGGCCAAGCACCCCGGCCATCCGGTGGCGGCGCTGCGCTGCGAGAACCGCTCCGGCCTGGTGCTCGAGCGCGGGCCGGCCACGCTGGTCGAGGACGGCCGCTATCGCGGCGAGGCCATCGTGCCCTTCACCGGCCGCGACGGCAGCCTCTACCTGCCTTACGCGGTCGAGCTGGGCATCTCGGTGCGCGTCGAGTCCGACCGCAGCGTCGAGGACCAGCGCCTGCGGCTCGCGGGCAGCCTGCTGCACCGGGAGATCGCCTGGGGGCGCAGTCACCGCTACGAGATCGTGAACCGGACCGCCGACGCGCAGACGCTCACCATCGAGCGGGCGATCGACACGCTGCCGGGCGAGCTGTTCGAGACCCCGGCGCCCGTCGCTCGCGGCGACGGCGTCTATCGGTGGAAGGTCGACTGCCCTGCCGGCGCCACGGTCAGCTTCACGGTGCGCTCGCGCCGGCTGGCGGTGCGCGAGCAGCAGCTCGTCGACCTCGGCCTGGACGAGCTCGCTCGCTTCCTGGCCGACGCCGGACTCACGCCCGACACGCGGCGCGCGCTCGAGTCCCTGCGCGCCGAGCTGGCGCTCATCGAGGAAAACCGCCGGCGCATCGCCCAGCTCGCCGAGCAGCGCAAGCAGCTGCTGGCGCGCCAGGAGCACCTTCGCCGCAACATCGGGGCGCTCGCCGCCGGCGGCGACGAAGGCGAGGTGCGCCTCAAGATGGTCCGCGAGCTGCAGGCCGCCGAGGGCACGCTCTCGGGCATCGACCGGCTGGTCGCCGAGCTCGAGGCCGAGAACGAGCGCCGGCGCGGCGATCTGGGCACCCTGCTGCCGGGCGGGCAGGCGCAGCGAGCCGCCTGAGCGGCGCCGGACGGCGCATCCCGGCAGGCGCTATTCCCAGCGAAAACCCGTCAGCGCCTTCAGGAACAGCGACGCCGCCGGCGGCCGCGGCCGCCCCCGCACCTCGATCGCGTGCACCTCCCGGCTGACCGCCGGCTCGATCAGCGGGCGCGACACGAGCCCGCTGGCGGTGATCGAGTACTCGGGCATGAACGCGAAGCCCAGGCCCGACAGCACCATCGCCTGCACCCAGTCCTCGCGGTCGCTGCGGAACTTCGCGTAGAGCTCGATCTCGCGCGCGCCGAGCACCTGCATCACCGTCTCGCGCATCTCGCAGGCGAGCCGGTCCACGTAGTGCGCCTGGTGCACGTCGGCAAGCCTGATCGCGTCCTTGCGGCTGAACGGGTGGCCCGGCGCGAAGATGACCACGTAGCGCTCCGGATAGAGCGGCTCGCTGCGAAACCCGTCGCCGAAACCGGACGCCGGGTTGGCGATCGCGAGGTCCAGTTCGGCGGCTTCGAGGCGGCGGGCCAGCGACTCGGCCGAGCCTTCCGAGATCGCGGTCTCCACGCCCGGGTTCGCATCGCGGAACTCGCGCAGGAATCCGCCGATGCGCGCCGGCCCGATCGTCGGCAGGATGCCGACCCGAAGCGGCGTCTGGCGCAGCAGCCGGAAGTTCTTCGCGACGGTCAGCGCCGCCTCCTGCTCGCCGGCCAGCCGCTCGAGGTGCGGCCGCATCATGCGCCCCAGCTCGGTCAGCACCAGGCGCCGGCCCTCGCGATGAAAGACCGCGCCGCCGACTTCCTCCTCGAGCCCCTTGATCGCCTTGGTCAGCGCCGGCTGGGTCAGGTCGCAGGCCTCGGCCGCGCGCGAGAAGCTGCCGTGCTCGCAGATGGCAAGGAAGTATCGGATCTGGCGAAGCTCCATCGCGTGTCCCCCGCTCGTTCTTCTCGAGAGCAGTCTAGGCGGCATGCCGCCGCAGCGGAAGGCCTGGTGCCCTTACCGGCGATCATCGATCCATAACCCCGGCGCGCTTCCTTCCCCGCAGGGGCCGGCCTAGTCTGGCAAGGGGGCAGAGCGCCCCTCGAGCGACCGGAAGGATCCGGCCGCGGCGCCGACGAGGCGCGCCCACAGATGGGAGACAGACATGAGCGTCTACATGGTCGAGCGTTCGCTCGCGGGCATTGCGATGCCCGACCTGGCCGCCGCGCAGAAGCGCGCGATCGACACCTCGCAACAGTTCACCGCCGGCGGCACCCCGGTTCGCTACATCCGCACCACCTTCGTGCCGGGCACCGGCGCCTGCATGTGCCTGTTCGACGCGAGCGATCCCGAAACGGTGCGTCGCGTCAACGAGCAGGCGGGCATCCCCTTCGACCGGATCAGCGAAGCGCTGGATCTCACGCCGTAGTGCAGAGCCGGGGTGACGCGGGGCCCCGGCGTCCGGGTCTAAACTGGGCGGACTCCTCGCCCCTCTGGATTCCCGATGCCCGAAGCCCCGCTCCCCCCGCTGTCCCTGCTCGAAGCCCGCGTGCTCGGCGTGCTGGTCGAGAAGGAGCGCACGGTGCCCGACACCTATCCGCTTTCGCTCAACGCGCTCACCGCCGGCTGCAACCAGAAGACCAGCCGCAATCCGGTGATCGACGCCGCCGAGTCCGAGGTGCAGGCCGCGCTGGACACGCTGCGCCGGCACTCGCTGGTCATCGAGTCGAGCGGCAGCCGCACGATGCGCTATTCGCACAACGTCAAGCGGGTGTTCGGGCTGCCCTCGCAATCGGTGGCGCTGCTGGCCATGCTGGCGCTGCGCGGCCCGCAGACCGCGGCCGAGCTGCGCGCCAACTGCGATCGGCTCGAGCGCTTCGCCGACACCTCGTCGGTGGAAGGCTTTCTCGACGAGATGGCCGCGCGGCCGCAGGGGCCGCTGGTGGTGCTGCTGCCTAGGCAGCCGGGTGCGCGCGAGGCGCGGTGGATGCATCTGCTGGGCGGCGCGCCGGCGCCGGAGATGTTTGCTGCCGGATCGCCGGTGGCAGAGCCGGGGACTGCCTCGATGACGGGAACCGGAGCGGCTGCGGTGCGGGCCGCCGCCCCTGCCGATACGCAGGCTCTCGAAGCGCGACTCTCGCGGCTGGAGCGCGAGGTCGCGGAGCTCAAGGAAGCGCTGGCGGCGCTGGCGAACGCTCGCTGAGCTTGCGCGACGGGATCGGGGCAGCTTGCCCCCGGCACGACCCGCCAGCGCCGCGCCAGTTCCTCACAGCGATTCGCGGTCCTGCAGCGGAAGCGCTGCGCAGCGGTCTTCCTCCAGCAGCGCGACGAACTCGTCGTCGAAGGTCCCGAGCGCCGCGATCAACTCGGCGCGCCTTGCTGCGGAGAGGGTGTCGGTGGCGATGTCGCTCTTGTCCTTGCCGTTCATTGTTGCTGGCTCCTGCGCGCGATGATTGCCAACTCGCTCATCGTACTGCGCTTCGCAGCGCCAGCAACGCCTTTTTTCCCGCCCGCCCGTCTGACTCGATTCCCAGCTTCGCCAACTCCGCCTTCAGCGCCTCGCGGGTGCGCGCCCCGATCGCGCCTTCGATCTCGCCGATGTCGTGGCCGAGCTTCACCAGCAGCGTCTGCAGCTCGCGGCGCTCGGCGCGCGACAGGCCCGGGTCGTCGGTGGGCCAGGCGGCCGCGAAGGGGCCGCCGCCTCCCAGCCGGTCCGAAAGGTGCGCGATCGCCAGCGCGTAGCTCTCGGCCGCGTTGTACGAGTAGAGCGCGTCGAAGTTGCGGGTGACCAGGAAGGCCGGGCCTTGCGGGCCGGCCGGCAGCAGGATCGCCGACGGCGTGTCGGCGCCCAGCGCGGCGTCGCCACGGCCGGCATTCGCTTCGCGCGGCTGGACCAGCGGGCTGCCGTCCGCCCGCTTCACGCCCCGCGAGGCCCACACCGAAGCCGGCTGCTTGCTGCGCCGGCCCACGGCCGACGCGTCGAAGCCCGCCGGCAGCTTCACCTCGAAGCCCCAGGGCAGGGCGCTGCGCCAGCCGGCGCGCTTCAGGAAGTTCGCGGTCGAGGCCAGCGCGTCGGGCACGCTGTCGACCAGGTCGCGCCGGCCGTCGCCGTCGAAATCCACCGCCAGCCGCATGAAGGTCGACGGCATGAACTGCGTGTGCCCGAAGGCGCCGGCCCAGGAGCCGTTCAGCTTGTCGGCCGCCACGTGGCCTTCCTGCAGGATCTTCAGCGTCGTGAAGAACTCGCCGCGAAAGAAGGACTGCCGGCGTCCGTAGCAGGACAGCGTCGACAAGGATTCGAGCAGCGGCCGCTTGCCGAAGCGCCGGCCGAAGTCGCTCTCCACGCCCCACACCGCCACCACGGTGGCTGGGTCCACGTCGTACTCGGCCTGCACCTTCGCCAGCACCTCGGCCCACTGCGCGAGCATCGCGCGGCCATCGGCCACCCGCTCGTCGTCGACCAGGGCGGCCAGGTAGTCCCAGATCGGCGTCACGAACTCGGGCTGCGCGTCGAGGAAGCCGAGCACCGCCATGTCGGGCGCCAGCGCGGCGGTGTGCTGGTCAAAGGCCTCGCCGCTCACGCCCTTGGCCAGCGCATCGGGGCGCAGGCGGGCCAGGCAGGCGGCGAAGTCGGCAGGGCGCGACTCGGCGGCTGCCGGCGCGCCGATCGTTGCGGTGCCCTGGGCCAGTGCGCCTGCGGATGCGGTGGCCAGGAGGGCGATCGCGAAGCGCAGGCGGCGGCGAACCCGGAGGTGAAACTGCAGGTCGATTGACATAGTCCGCATGTTAGTTGACATACTGATGCGCAGTGCTCATGCTTTGATGCATGAGAACCACGATCCGGATGGATGAGCACCTTCTTGCCCAGGCACGGCAATATGCCGCCGCCAGCGGCAAGACTTTGACAGCCGTGCTCGAGGAGGCGCTTCGAGAGTCCCTGGCGCGCCGCGCATCGCTCCCGCGGCGCAAGCCGGTCCGACTTCGCACCGTGAAAGGTTCGGGAACCCTGCCAGGCATCGATCTCGATGACTCCGCTGCCCTACTGCAAGCCATGGAGTCCTGAGCAATGCTCCTCTGCGATGTGAATGTATTCGTGCATGCGCACCGCGAGGACTCTTCCGCGCACGTTCCGTGCAGACAGTGGCTCGAAGGCGTGATCAACGGGGAAGCTTCGTACGGGTTTTCGGATCTCGCGCTGAGCGGGTTCTTGCGGGTGGTCACGCATCCCAAGGTGTTCGCCAGGCCCAGTCCAATGTCGGACGCGCTTGCCTTCGCGCAGCAGGTTCGCGATCAGCCCAATGCAGTTCGTGTGGCGCCCGGTGCCAGGCACTGGGAGGTTTTCACGCGCTTGTGCGAGGCGCACGGGGTGCGTGGGAATCTCGTTCCGGACGCGTGGTTCGCAGCGCTTGCGATCGAATCGGGCTCGGAATGGGTGACCATGGACCGCGACTACACCCGATTCGCCGGACTGAAGCTGCGACACCTGACAGGCTGAACCGGCGCCGTCCCGTCGCGATCTGCGTTTACACAAACTTGCATCTGCCTCAAGGTTCTTTGCAGCCCTGAAAGGCAGAATCCTTCGGGCCATGAGCCCCGATCCTCTTTCCGTTTCGCTGTCTTTCGCGGTCTGCCGCTTGGCCCGACCGATCCGCGTCGCCGCTGGCGCCCGCGGCGCCTCCGCTGGCCTCGCTGCGCTCACCCTCGCCGCGCTGGCCTTGCTCGCCGGCTGCGCCACCATGGCCGCGCCGGACCGCACCCTGCCCGACACTCCGGTGCCGGCTGCCTGGTCCGAAGCCAGGACCGCCGACACGGCAGAACCGTCGAGCACGAGCCCGGCCGCCCGCGCCGCCGATCTCGCCGAGTGGTGGCGCAACTTCGGCGACCCCGATCTCGCTTCGCTGGTTGCCCGCGCGCTCGAAGCCAACGCCAGCGTGCGCAGCGCCCAGGCCGCGCTGGCCCAGGCGCGCGCGGTGCGCGACGTGCAGGCAGCCGGCTTGCTGCCCTCGGTCGACGGCTCGGCCTCGGCGCAGCGCGCGCGGCCGGCCGGCGGGGACGCGTCCAACCGCTTCCAGGCCGGGCTCGACGCCAGCTGGGAGCTCGACGTGTTCGGCCGCAACCGCGCCGCGCTCGAGGCCGCCGAAGCCGACGCCCGCGCCGCCCAGGCCGGTCTCGCCGACGTGCAGGTCTCGCTCGCCGCCGAGGTGGCGCTGGCCTATCTGGACTTGCGCAGCGTGCAGGGCCGGCTCGAGATCGCGCGCCGCAACCTGGCCGCGCAGAACGAGACGCTGCAACTCGCGCAGTGGCGCGCCCAGGCGGGCCTGACCACCTCGGTCGAGGTCGAGCAGGCGCGCGCGGCCGCCGAGCAGACCGCCGCCCAGGTGCCGGTGCTCGAGACCGGCATCGCTCAGGCCCGCCACGCGCTGGCGGTGCTGACCGGGCAGGCGGCCGGCGCGTCGCAGCCTGCG
>MEEC01000239.1 GCA_001724315.1 Lautropia sp. SCN 70-15
CTGGCCCTGCCCGCCGACACCGCCTGGAACGAGGCCGACGGGCCTGCCGCGCCGCTGGAGCCGCCGCCGCGAGGCAAGGCGGATCCGAGCGCGATCGCGCAGGCCGTGGCCGCGATCCGCTCCGGCAAGCGGGTCACGCTGATGATGTCCGGCCGCGCGCTGCGCGAGCCCTGCCTGGGCCTGGCCGCGCGGATCGCCGCCGCGACCGGCGTGCGCCTGCTGTCGCAGCAGTCCAATGCCCGGGTCGAGCGGGGCGCGGGCCGCGTGGTCGTGCCGCGGGTGCCCTACCCGGTCGACCAGGCGCTCGCCGCGCTGGCCGACATCGACGTGCTGCTGCTTCTCGGGGCCAATCCGCCCGCCTCCTTCTTCGCCTACCCGGGCAAGCCGTCGATGATGACGCCGCCCGGTTGCGAAACCATCCGGGTGGCCGGCCCCGACGACGACCTCGAGCACGCCCTGCGCTGGGTCGCCGACGAGCTCGGCGCCGCTGCCGCGGCCCCGCTGGCCAACGACGCGATCTGCATGACGCCCGCCCAGCCCGGGCGGCTGACCGCCGAGGCGGTCATGCAATCGGTGGCCGCCATGCTCCCCGAACACGCCATCCTGTGCGACGAGTCGGTGTCCTCGGGGCGCGCGCTGTTCCGCTACACCGACGGCTCGGCGCCGCACGACTACCTTCAGCTCACCGGCGGCGCGATCGGCGAGGGCCTGCCCATGGCCACTGGCGCCGCGATCGCCTGCCCGGATCGCAAGGTGGTCAGCCTCGAAGGCGACGGCAGCGGCATGTACACGCTGCAGGCCCTGTGGACCCAGGCGCGCGAGCGGCTCGACGTGGTCACCGTGGTGCTGGCCAATCGCGGCTACCGGATCCTGCAAGGCGAGCTCGAGGGCGTGGGCGTGGAGAACCCCGGCGAGCGCGCGAAGCGGATGCTCGCCGTCGAGGATCCCGATCTCGATTGGGTCGCGCTGGCCAGGGGGATGGGCGTCGAGGCCGCGGCAGCGGACACCGCCGAAGGCTTCAACGACCTGCTGGCCGCGGCGCTTCGGAGAAAAGGCCCCTTCCTGATCGAAGCACGGCTGCCTTGAGTCCGGGCGTGGACGGCCGGACGCCCCTCTTCCGCGGCTGGTACGTCGTCTGGGCGGCCTTCGCCGCGATGACGGTGATCTTCGGGGTCGCCTATTCGTTCGCGGCCTTCTTCCAGCCCTGGTCGGTCGAGTTCGAGGCCCAGCGCGCCGACGTGTCCTGGGTGTTCGGCCTGTCCTCGCTGCTCTACTTCTCGCTGGGCGCGGTGGGCGGCGCGCTGGCCGACCGCTTCGGCCCGCGCGCCACCGGGCTGGCCGGCATGAGCTGCCTGGCGGCCGGCCTGCTGGTTTCCAGTTTCGCGACGGACCTGGCCAGCATCTACCTGGCCTACGGGCTGGGCATCGGCCTCGGCGTCGCGCTGGTCTATACCCCCTCGATGGGCGCGGTCCAGCCCTGGTTCGCGAGGCGGCGCGGCCTGGCCTCGGGCATCGCCAGCTCGGGCATCGGCGCCGGCACGCTGGTCGTTCCGGTCGTGGCCAGCTGGCTGATCGCCAACCTCGACTGGCGCGAGGCGATGCGCTGGCTGGCGTTGGGGGTCGTGCTGGCGGGCTTCGCCGCTGCCTGGTTCCTGGACCGGGACCCCGCGCGTCACGGACTGGCGCCCGACGGCCTGCCCTTGCCGGCAACGGACGGTCTCGCCGCCGGGGCTACCACGAGCCGCGGGGCGCCGGCGGGCCTGACGCTGCGCGAGGCCCTGCGCGCCCCCAGCTTCCGATGGCTTTACGCGAGCACGCTGGCCGCCGGCATTCCGATGTTCGTGCCCTTCGCGCACCTGTCCGCGTCGGCGCGCGACGCGGGCATCGCCGACACCGAGGCGGTCGCGCTGGTCGGGCTGATCGGCATCGGCAGCCTGCTGGGCCGATTCGGCATCGGCGGCCTCGCCGACCGGCTCGGGAGATTGCGGACCCGGATCATCGTCGAAGCCACGCTCGGCGCGTCCTTCCTGATCTGGGCGAGCGCGGATGGCTATGCGGCCTTTGCCGTCTTCGCGCTGGTCTTCGGCCTCTCCTACGGAGGCATCGTCTCGCTGCTGCCGCCGATCTGCAGCGATCTCTACGGCCTGAAGGCGGTTTCGGGGATCATCGGCCTGCTCTACACCGGCGCGGCCTTCGGCGCGCTGCTCGGGCCGGTGGCGGCCGGCGCGCTGTTCGACGCTCACGGCCACTACGGCTGGGCCATGGCCCTGTGCGCTGCCGGCTCGGTGCTGGCGACCTTCTGCGCCTGGCGCGTGATGCGGATGGCGCCGCGGCAATCCTAGGGCGAGATGCTAGACCAGGGTGGCGGCCCAGCGCGGCGATTCGTCGCCGGGGCGGTCCGGGCCCAGCGTCTCGCCGCTCGCATCGAGCAGGCGGCCGCAGCGGATCTCGAGTGCCAGGTCGGCGAGCATCAGTCCCGGCACGCCATGGCGCGGGAACGAAGCCAGATGGCAGGGTTCCTGGACCGCGGCCAGGGCCGTCCCGACCGGTCCGGCGCGAACGCCGCGCAGGATGCCGGTGTACCAACTGGCGACGATCGATTCCTCGGCGAGCGGGAACAGGTGCCCCAGCGCCAGCGGATTGGTGTCCGGCCAGCTGCCGGTGAGCCCGACCAGGCGCAGCAGGCCGTCGTCGCCGATCTCCCAGGTGGCCGCGTAGTCCGGGGCATCGGCGGGCAGGTCGCTCGCGCGCCTCAGCCCGGGCCGCTGGCCGATCAGCCGAAACCACGCCTCGAGCGGACGCGATCCCAACCGGAACACCCGGTCCCGGTAAAGAAGGGTATCGCCTACGTAGGCTGACATCGTGGACTCTCCATGGCGCTATCGCCGCACTGGGAACACTGTCGCCGAGCAGCCCTGGCGGCGCTCGTCCCGCCCGACGAAGCGCCCGCATCGGGCGATGGCCGGCCCGTCGGGTCCCGGGTCCGGCCCGCCGACGATCGGGGGCGGCCCGCCGGGGTCCGGGACCGCCCCCGCCGGCCAGCAGCCGCGCGGGTTTGCTGTCATCCTTCCGCGTGTGCAAACCCGTCCAGCAACAAGGAGGAACAGATGTCGCTTTTCGATCTGACCGGCAAGGTCGCAGTCATCACCGGCGCCAGCCGGGGAATCGGGCGGGCGATCGCCGAGCGGATGGCCGAACAGGGGGCGAAGGTGGTCGTGTCGAGCCGCAAGCTCGCTGCCTGCGAGACCGTGGTCGAGGGCATCCGGGCGCGCGGCGGCGACGCCATCGCGGTCGCCTGCAACATCGGCCGCAAGGAAGAACTGCAGGCCCTGGTCGACGCCACCAACGCCAGGTGGGGCCGGATCGACATCCTGGTGTGCAACGCCGCGGTCAACCCCTATTTCGGTCCGTCGGTGGACATGCCCGACGAGGCCTACGACCGGATCATGAACAGCAACGTGCGCAGCAATTTCTGGCTGTGCAACATGGTGGCCCCGCAGATGGCCGAGCGCGGTGACGGCTCGATCATCATCGTGTCCTCGATCGGCGGCTTCCAGGGCTCCGACGTGATCGGCGTGTACTGCATCTCCAAGGCCGCCGACATGCAGCTGGCCCGCAACGTGGCGGTGGAATGGGGCAAGAAGAACGTCCGAGCCAACTGCATCGCGCCAGGCCTGATCAAGACCGATTTCGCGCGCGCGCTGTGGGAAGACCCGAAGATCCTCGAGCAGAGCGTGTCCAACACCGCGCTGCGCCGGATCGGCGAGCCCGACGAGATCGCCGGCGCGGCGGTCTTCCTCGCATCGCCCGCCGGCCGCTACACGACCGGCCAGACCTTCGTGATCGACGGCGGCCGGCTGGCAGGGCTGGCGCGGGGAGACTGACCCGGTGGCACGCGGGCCGGCGCGCAGGCCTCCAGGCGTCGCGGCGACCTTGCTCGCCGCGCTGCTGGGCGGCTGCGGCTATGCCTCGATCTCCATCGTGGCCGGTACGGATCCCTACGACGACGGCTGGCTGGAGATCGACAGCCCTTCGCTGGCCGATTACTGGGAGACCGCCGACAGTGCGGTGGTGCTGGGCGGTTCGGCCTTCGTGCCGCCCGGCTCGTCCTGCAGCGGCACGATCGGCACGCTGGCGCCGGGCTACCGAGTGAGCTGGTCGAACACGGCCACCGGCCAGGCCGGCATCGCGCAGGCCTGGCTGGATTGCGCGGTGCCGGTCGAAGTACGCTGGCGCACCGAGTCCATCCCGCTCGCCGCCGGCGCCAACCCGATCCTGGTCGGCGCGATCGACGCCGATGGCCGCAGCGCGACCGACGGCATCACCGTCTACCGCTACCCGCGATGATCCGCCGCCCCTCACGGCAATCGCCGTCTCCCTTCCCCCCTTCTCCCCCAACCTTTCCAAGGAGCCAGAAGTGAAAAAGATCGGATTCATCGGCGCGTCGGGCCTCATGGGCCACGGCATGGCGCGCAGCCTGCTCGCCAAGGGCTTCCAGGTCAGCCTGACCGTGCACCGCAATCGCGAGCGCGTGGCCGACCTGCTCGAAGCCGGCGCGACCCAGGTCGCCACACCGGCCGAGCTCGGCAAGACCTGCGACGTCGTCGTGGTCTGCGTGACCGGCTCGCCCCAGGTCGAGCAGGTGCTCGCCGGTCCGGACGGCGTGCTGAGCGCCCCGCGCAAGGGGCTGGTCGTCATCGAGACCTCGACCAGCGAGCCCGACTCCACCGCTCGCCTGCGCGAGGCCTGCGCGGCGAAGGGGGTCACCCTGGTCGACGCGCCGCTCGCCCGCACCCCCGTCGAGGCCGAGCAGGGCCGGCTGAACACGATGGTCGGCGCCGACGATGCCACCTTCGCCGCGATCCGGCCCGTGCTCGAGGGCTATTGCGAGAACATCTTCCACGTGGGCGGCCCGGGCGCCGGGCACGTGATCAAGCTGCTGAACAACTTCGTGGCCCAGGCGATCTGCACGGCCACCGCCGAGGCCTTCGCGGTCGGCGTGCGGGCGGGCGTGGATCCCCGGAAGCTCGTCGAGGTGGTTTCCGCCGGCGCGGTGAACTCGGGGATCTTCCAGGCCATGGCCAAGACCCTGTCGGGCGACCTGGAGGGGCTGAAGTTCGAGCTCGACAACGCCCGCAAGGACGTGCGCTACTACACCCACCTGGCCGAAGGGCTGACCGTGCCCTCGATCGTCGGCGAGGCGGTGCACCAGAGCCTGGCCATGGCCAGCGCGATGGGCCAGGGCAAGAAGTTCGTGCCCGCGCTGGTGCTGGCGCAGGAGCAGCTCACCGGCGCGAAGATCACGCCGAAGTGACCGGGAGGCGCGCGGGCTGTCTCGGAGGCGGGCGCCGCCTCCGTGCGCCCCGCCCTTCAACCCCGGGGGCTCAGGCCGGCTTGACGGTGATCCGCCAGAGCGTGCGCGCGTACTGCGGGTCGGTCAGCGTCGCGGCGTGCAGCAGCGCCGCGTTGTCCCAGATGACGACGTCGCCGACGCCGTAGGACAGGCGGTGCTGGTAGCGGGGCTGCGTCGAATGCGCCTTCAGCTCGTCGAGCAGTTCCCTGCCCTCGGCCTCGCCCATGCCTTCGATGCCGAAGGAGCTGCCCGACACCGCGTACAGCGCCTTGCGGCCGGTGTACCAGTGCGTGACCACCAGCGGGTGGCGGACCCACTGCATCCGCGCCTGCTGCGCCTCGTTCAGCACCGAGGCCACCGTGCGCGAGGCCTCGTCGAGATCGTCCCGGTTGCCGTAGTGGTGCAGCACCGTGAGCCCCTCGAGCCTCGACTTCGCGGCAGCGGGCAGGTCTTCCCAGGCAGCCGTCTGGTCGGCGAACAGCGTGTCTCCGCCCACCGCCGGCACCTCGATCGAGTACAGCGTGGTGGCCCTGGCGGGTTCGGCCAGGTAGGAATAGTCGGTGTGGAAGTAGGTGCCGGCGTCGGCCAGTCCCTGCGGCACCCCGTCCTTCACGACGTTCGACAGCTTCAGGATGTCGGCGAATTCGGGGTGATGGAACTGGTCGATCACGTGCGGCTCCGGGCGGCCGAAGCGCGAGGCCCAGCGGTGGAAGGCGGGCGCGTCGAGCCGCTGGCCGCGCACGACCAGAAGGTGGGCGTCGTAGAAGGCCCGCTCGATCTCGCCGAACAGCGTGTCCGGCAGGGGTAGCGAGAGGTCCACGCCGCGCAGCTCCGCGCCGAAGCTTCCGAGCGGACGAAGATCGAGCGTCATCGGAGGAACTCCGGGGAGATCAGGCCGGGCACGAAGAGCGTGACCTGCGGCCAGAGGATGACCAGGATCAGCACGCCGAACATCGGCATCAGCATGATCAGGGTGTCCTTGAGCACGTCGCCGAGGCGCACCCCGGCGATCGAGCAGGAGATCATCAGGCACAGGCCGTAGGGCGGCGTCACCAGGCCGAAGGCGAGCGACACGATCCCGATCATCGCGAAGTGCACCGGATCGAGGCCCGCCGCCTTGGCGACCGGCTGCAGGATGGTGCCGACGATGATGATCGCGGGAATCGCGTCGAGGAAGCAGCCCACCACCAGGAACACGGCCGCCACGAAGAAGCCGGTGGCGATCGGGCCCATCTCCCAGGCGGCGACACCGCTCAGGATCGCCTGCGGGATCTGGTAGAAGGCCATCAGCCAGCCGAAGGCGCTGGCGGTGCCCACGCAGAACAGGGTGGCCCCGGAGAGGCGGCCGGTGTCGAGCAGCGCCGCGTAGAGACCTTTCAGGTTCATCTCGCGGTAGACGAGCAACGAGAGCAGCGCGGCGTAGAGCACCGCGATGCAGGCCGACTCGGTGGCGGTGAACCAGCCGAAGATCTTGCCGCCGATGATGATCACCGGCGTCATCAGCGCCGGCACCGACACGAACAGCGCGCGCATCACCTCGCGTGCCGACGAGGCCGCATAGGTCGGGTAGCCGCGCCGGCTGGCGTAGGCATGCACGGTGGCCATCTGGACGAGCCCCATCAGCAAGCCCGGGATGATTCCCGCCAGGAACAGCGCGCCGATCGACGTGGTGAGCACGCCGCCCCACACGATCATCAGGATGGACGGCGGGATGATGACCGCCATGACCGACGACACTGCGGTGATCGCCACCGAGAAGCTGGTGTCGTAGCCCTCCTTGATCTGCGCGTCGATGAACAGCTTCCCCTGGCTCGCCGCGTCGGCCGTGGCCGACCCCGAGATGCCCGCGAAGAAGATCGACAACACGATGTTGATCTGCGCGAGGCTGCCGGGCAATCGGCCGACCAGGGCCCGGGACAGCCTGACGAGCCGGTCACTGATTCCGCCGATGTTCATCAGGTTGGCGGTGAGCAGGAAGAACGGGACCGCCAGCAGGATGAACGAGTTGTACGCATTGAAGGTCTCCTGCGCGAGGACCATCAGCGAGAGATGCGGCTCGATCGCGAGCATCGGCAGGCAGGCCAGCCCGAGCGCGACCGCCACCGGCACGCGCAGGAACAGCAGCACGAAGAAGATCCCGAACAGGACGGCCGAGGCGCCTCCGGGCGAGAAGATCAGGCTGCTCATCGGCGAGCGCCCCCTTCCCGGCCAGTGGCGATCCGCCACAGGTCGAACATCCGCTCGCCGTGGAAGGCGAGCCAGCTCAGACCGAGCAGCGGCCAGGCCACGTGGATCATCCACAGCGGGAGTTCGGCGAGCTCCGAGATCCGGTTGAACGCGAACGCGGTGAACTCCCAGCCCGCGATCACGAACACGCCGGCAAACAGCAGCACTGCGACGCCCGACACCAGTTGCAGCACCGCATCGGCGCGCGGTGAGAGCTTCGGCCACATGTCCACGATGAAGTGCGTGCCTTCGCGCATGCCGACCATCGCCCCGATCATGATCAGCCAGACGAACAGGAAGCGCGCCATCTCCTCCGTCCAGATGTAGGACGGGATCAGCGAGGTGTAGCGCGAGAAGATCTGCAGGCTGACCGGCACGACAAGGATCGCCACCGAGAACACGAGCAGGGCAGACAGGATGCGGTGCCAGGCGGCCGTGAACAGCCGCCAGGCGCCGCGCGGCGCGCGGGCCTGGTCAGGAGACATCGAGGGTTGCCGTCAGATCGCGTTGATCTTCGCGAGGATGCCCTCGGCGCCGATCTCCTTGGCGTAGGCGGCCATCACCGGATCGACCAGCTTCTTCATGGCGTCCCGGTCGTTGAAGGTGATCCGCTTGAGCTTGCCGGCCGCTTCGAGGGTCTCGAGCCGCTTGCCGTCGCCGCCCGATTCGACCTCGCGGCCGTAGGTGGCGGCTTCCTTGCCGGCACGAACCACGGCGTCCTGGAGGTCCTTCGGCAGGTTCTTGAAGGTCTTGGCCGAAAAGCACAGCGGCCGGATCGTGATCGCATGCTGGGTCATGTTCAGCTGCGGCGCCACCTCGTAGAACTTCATCTGCTCGACGCCGGCCGCCTCGTTCTCACCCGCCTGGATGACCCCGTTCTGGATCGCGTTGTAGACCTCGTTGTAGGCGATGACCGTGGGCGCCATGCCCGCCGCCGCGAAGGTCTTGCTCCAGATGGGGGCGCCCTGCACCCGCACCTTGAGCCCCTTCATCTCGGCGAGATTCGTGACCGGCTTCGTCGCGAAGATGTTGCGAACGCCGCCGCCGCCGTAGCCGATCAGCATGACGCCGGCCTTGGCCGCGATGTCGTCGGCGATCGGCTTGAACAGGTCCTGGTCGAGCACCTTGTTCCAGTGCGCCAGGTCACGGAACAGGAAGGGGGCGTCGATGAAGGGCGCCGAGCGGGAGAAGGTGGACATGTGGGCCGGCGAGGCCACCGCGAAGTCGACCGCCCTGCCCTGCGCCATGTACTCGACGTACTGCTTCTCGAGACCCAGCGCGCTGTTCTTGTGGATGACGAAGTTGATCGGCTTTCCGTAGTACTTCTGGACCAGCTCGGCGAAGCGCTGCATGGCCATCGTGTAGGGATGGCTGTCATCGAACTGCGAGGCGCCGTTGAGCGTCAGCGTCTGGGCGCTGGCCCGGCCGATGATTCCGAAAGTGCCGAATGCGGACGCCGCGGCGGTCGCGGACGCTGCGCCGATGAAGGATCTGCGGTGCATCATGTCTCCTCTGGGTTTGGCCGGACTGCTGCAGGTGCCTTCGGACGGCCCGGCAATTCTTCTGCGGCGAGTTTAGCCCCAGAACCCACCGCCGCGAAAGACCTCGCGAACCGCTTGCCTGCGCAGCCGTGGCGGCTCGCGCGAAGACCGACAGGAGATTTCCGATGAAGTTCAGCGTCCAGCATGCCCGCGACGGCCGCTTCGAAGCCGACGGCCTGAGGCAGTACTTCGAGTACCGCGACCTGGGCGTCCGGGCCGCCACCGACGGCAAGGCCGTCATGCACGTGATCCGCGCCCGCGAAGGCACCCACGCCACCGGCGAGTGGCACCGGCACGCGCTGGACCTGCAGATGGTCTACGTTCTCAAGGGCTGGGTGCGCTTCGAGTACGAAGGCGTCGGCGAAGTCCTGCTCGAGGCCGGCTCCTGCGTGCACCAGCCGCCGGGCATCCGCCACCGCGAGATCGCGCATTCTCCCGATCTCGAGCTGATCGAGATCGTCGCGCCCGCCGACTTCAGGACCGAAGCAGTGGCACCACCAGCCACGACGTGAGCGTGACCAGCAGGATCGCGATCAGGTTCATCGCGACGCCGGCGCGGATCATCGCCGCGACGGTCAGGTGACCGGTCGCGAACACCAGCGCGTTGGGCGGGGTGGCCACCGGCAGCATGAAGGCGCAACTGGCCGAGATCGCGACGGCTGCCGACACGGTCACCACGTCCATGCCGGTGCCGGCTGCGATGGTGGCCACCACCGGCAGCAGCGCGGCAACCGAGGCGGTGTTGCTGGCCAGCTCGGTGAGCAACACCACCGTGGTCACGAGGACCGCGAGGAACGCGAGCGGGGGCAACTCGCCCAGGGCGCCGAGCCCGGCACCGAGCCACTCGGCCAGGCCGCTGGCCTCCATCGCCCCGGCCAGAGAGAGCCCGCCGCCGAACAGGATCAGCACCTGCCAGGGAATCTGCTGGGCCTCGGCCCAGCTCATCAGGAAGCGTCGCTGCGACCCCGATCCCGCCGGAATCAGGAAGAGCGACGCTGCGCAGACCAGCGCGATGCCGGAGTCGGTCAGGCCCCCGAGCCCGGGCAGCTGGTTGAGCAGCGGGCGAACGATCCAGAGCGCGGCCGCCGCCAGGAAGACCAACCCCGCCCGACGCTCGGCGGTGCTCATCGGGCCGAGCCCTTCGAGCTGGGCCAGCAGCGCCTTGCCGCCGCCCGCGCCCCCCAGGTCCGCCGGGAAGCGGAAGACCAGCCGGGTCAGCGCAAGCCAGCCCAGGGGCAGGAACACGAGCACCAGCGGCATCGCGATCATCGACCACGCGGCGAAGGACAGATCGATGCCGTGGCGCTCGAACAGGTAGCCGGCCAGCAGCGCGTTGGGCGGCGTGCCGATCAGGGTGCCGATGCCGCCGATGCTTGCGCCATAGGCCAGGCCGAGCAGCAGGGCCAGCGCGAAACGCCGGACCGCCTCGTCGCTGCCGCCGCGGGCGTCCTCCAGCGCGACGATCACCGAGGTCGCCACCGGCAGCATCAGGAGCACTGCGGAGGTGTTGCTGATCCACATCGACAGGAAACCGCTCGCAACCATGAACCCCAGGACCAGGCGGCGCGGCGCCGTGCCGATGGTGCGGACTGCGGCATGCGCCATCCGTCGATGCAGCCCCCAGCGCCGGATCGACGCCGCCAGCAGGAAGCCGCCCAGGAAGAGGAAGATCAGCGGGTTCGAGTAGGGTGCGGCCGCCCGACCGAAGTCGACGATGCCCAGCAGGGGAAGCACGATCAGCGGCATCAGTGACGTGACGCCGATCGGCAGCGGTTCGGTGGACCACCAGATGGCCATCAGCACGGCGAGCCCGAGCACCCGCCAGCCGGCCTCCGGCAGGTCGGCAGGCGCAGGAACCAGCAGGGTGAAGGCCAGTGCGAACACCCCGGCGACGAGGCCCGCCAGGGCGCCTCGGCTCAGAAGCCGCCCTTCGTCACCTCCAGCCTGTATCGTTTCGTCCGTCATCGTTCACTGCCACGGCGTCGAGTGTCGAAGCTAACAGGATCTCCCCTCACCGTCGAAACCGTGGCCGTATTCCCGGAGGCCGGGCGCTGCGGTCCCCAGGGCGGCCTCGGTGCTGCGGAGGCCGCCAGGCGGCTGGCCGAGGACGGCCCGAACGAGCTGCCCCGCACGGGCACCCGTTCGCTGCGCCGCGTGACCCTCGACGTGATCCGCGAGCCGATGTTCGGCATGCTGCTGGCGGCCGGTGCGATCTACTTCGTGCTGGGCGACGTGGCCGAAGCCTCCCTGCTGCTCGCCTTCGCCTCCCTCTCGGTGGGCATCGCGATCGTGCAGGAGCATCGCAGCGAGCGCGTGCTCGAGGCCTTGCGCGACCTGACCAGCCCGCGCGCGCTGGTCATCCGGGACGGCGAGCGGCGCCGGATCCCCGGCCGCGAGGTGGTCCGCGGCGACCTGATCGTGCTGGCCGAGGGCGACCGGGTGGCTGCCGACGCGATCCTGCGCCACTGCGAGGACCTCCAGCTCGACGAGTCCCTGCTGACCGGCGAGTCGGTGCCGGTTCGCAAGCGTTCCCTTTCCGCCGCCGACGACGGCACGGACCCTGCCGGCCTGCCCCCCGGCGGCGACGACCTGCCCGCCGTGTTCGCGGGCACCCTGGTAGTGCGCGGCCAGGGCATCGCCGAGGTGAACGCCACCGGCGCCGCGAGCCGGATCGGCCGCATCGGCCAGGCGCTCGGCGGCATCGAGACCGCCACCCCGCGGCTGACTCGCGAGACCCGCGCGATCGTTCGCACCGTGGCCCTGGTCGGGCTCGCCTGCTGCCTGGCGGCGGTGCTGCTCTTCGGCCTGCTGCGAGGCTCCTGGCTGGACGCGGTGCTGGCCGGCATCGCCCTGGGCATGTCGATGCTGCCCGAGGAGTTCCCGCTGGTGCTCACCGTCTTCATGGTGATGGGCGCCTGGCGGCTGTCCCGCGCGCGGGTGCTGACCCGCCGGGCCGCCGCGATCGAGACCCTGGGCGCGGCCACCGTGTTGTGCACCGACAAGACCGGGACCCTGACCGAGAACCGGATGACGATCGCCGCGCTGCAGCCGGCCGACAACGAAGCGCTGCGGATCGGCGGTGATTCGCCGGCCGCGCCGGGCGGCGCGCGGCGCCTGCTCGGCCTGGGCGCGCTGGCC
>MEEC01000240.1 GCA_001724315.1 Lautropia sp. SCN 70-15
CAGTGCGGCTGCGCTTACCAGCGCTCGGCGCCCAGCGGGACAGCGCCGGCCATTGCCTCGCCGCCATGCCGCTCGGGGTCGAAGCGCGCGAGACGCTCCTCGAGACTGGGCCCTGCCGGTTCGGCGGGTTCGATGATCACGCGGCCGTCATCCACGCTGATGCGCACCCGCTGGTCGACGTGAAGCCCGGCCGCCTTGGCGACGCTGGCGGGCAGCCGAACCCCGAGGTTGTTGCCCCATTTCTTGATGTCGAGGAAGGCTTCGGACATGAGCCCCTCCGATGGGACGCCGTGGTTTAAACGAAGTATAAACGCTGAAGTCGAGAATGCCAGTCGCGCAGGGCCTGCCTGCTGGCCGGGCTGGTCCACCCCGTCCGCGCATTCTGCCGGAGCTTAAGAAGTTCTTACGAATCCGTGAGCCAATTCTTACGAGCGGCCGCGCGCCGCCCTTCCTAGACTGCCCTTCATCGCGACGGCAGGGGCCTTCGCGATCGAACGAATCCAGGGCGAGCACGCCCTGACATCAATCACGAAGGAGTCAACCCAGATGGACCAGGCAGTTATCGAGCCCGCGCTCGCCGATGCCCAGCAGGCCGGGCGTTTCGACCTCTATGCGGGCGTGCACAAGGCGCTGCGCCTCTACATGACCGACACGCTGGCGCGCGTCGGGCGGGCCGATCCGGCCGACGACGACGAAGTGGCCGGCGCGATCGGCCAGCTGCGCGACCTGCTCGAGCTCTGCGACCTGCACATCGAGGACGAGAACCGCTTCGTGCTGCCGGCGCTGGAGGCGCGCCGCCCGGGCGTCACCGAGCGCAATGCCGAGGAGCACGTCTCGCACGGCCAGGCCATCTCCGCGCTGCGCCGCGAGGCGGCGATCGTGGAGCGAAGCGGCGCCGGCGAACGGCCGATGGCCCTGCTGGCGCTGTACCGCCGGCTCGGGCTGTTCGTGGCCGAGAACTTCGAACACATGCACTACGAGGAGACCCGGCTGATGCCTGCGCTGTGGGCCGAGTACCCGGACGAGGCGCTGACGGGGATCGAGGCGGCCATCGTGGCGTCGATCCCGCCGATGCTGATGGCGCGCGCGCTGCACTGGTTCCTGCCGGCGCTGCCGCATCCGGAGCGCGTGGGCATGCTCTCGGGCATGCGCGAGAACGCACCTCCGGGGGCCTTCGCTGGCGCGCTGGAAATCGCGCGGGAGCGGCTGACGTTGCGTGACTGGCGGCGGCTGGCCGAAGCGCTCGGGCTGCCCTCGGGCGACGCAACCGTCGAGGCCGTGGCGGCCACGGTGGGCGGCCTGCGCATCGCCGAGCGCTGGTGATTCGGCTCAGCGCACCTGCAGCAGCCTGAGCGGCCGCGTGACCCGCAGGCAGAAGCGCCCGCGGCCGCTCTTCTCGATCTGCACGCAGGCGCGGCGCTCCACCAGTCGCCGCTGCAGCAGCACCAGCCGCGCCTCGAGGTTGTCGCCGACGTCCGGCAGGCGCACGCGCGGGTCCAGTCGCAACTCGCGGTTGCTGAACGCGGTGCGGCCCTGGGTGACGTGGTCCGAGACCAGCGCCCAGAGCACCGCGCCGGCAACGCCCTTGATCAGGTAGTCGTCGCCGAGGAACACGCTGTTGTCGATCGGGTAGTGGCGTACGGTCACCGGTTCGCCGGTGACGGCGATCGGTGCGTCTCGGCAAGCCGCCGCGATGGTCGCGGCATCGGCGCCAGTCGCGCCGGCGCTGGCGCCGGCATCGGGGGTGGCCTCGCGCGCGGGCTCGCCCTCGTCGCGCTGCTGGAGCACGTGCATGGTCTGGCCCAGCAGCGCGGCCAGCGTGACCAGCGCGTCCTCGTCGTCGTAGCCGAAGCGCATGTCCTCGCCGCTCTCGACCAGCAGGGCGCCCACCGTTTCGCCCGCCATCCGGATCGGCACCGCCAGCTGGCTGCGCGGCGCCACCAGCCCCGGGAAGGGGATCTCGGTCTCGAAGGCGCCGTCCAGCCCTTCGCGCGCGGCGGCCTCGCGCACCGCGCGCCCGTAGGCATAGGCCTCGGTGAGCCGCGACAGCCGGATCGGGGTGCCCTCGCGCACCGCCACGCCCACCACCCCCGCGCCGAGCGGCACTTCCGAACCCACGCCCGATGCGGAGTAGCCGCGGCTCGCCACCGTGTAGAGCCGGCGCGCGGCGCGGTCGAGCAGCAGCATCATCGAGTGCGCGATGTCGAGCTGCTGGTGCAGCGCGGCGAGCGTCTCGTCGAGCAGCGTGTTCAGGTCGTTGCAGGCGGCGATGCGCGTCGCGGCCATCCGCAGCGCCGCCAGCCGATTCGGGCCCGACTGTGCCGGGCTCGGTTCGCCGTGCGCGAGCTCGATGTCTTCCACCCGGTACACGTCGGCGCCGAGCAGCCTGAACACGCCGGCCATGCCGGTGTGCGAGGCGATGCTCTCGAGCATCGCGCGCATGTGCTCGAAGAGCGCGCCCTGCGTCTCGGTGCGCAGATAGCGGATGGTGAGCCGGTACATCGCGCCGCGCCAGGGGTCGATCACCACCAGCCGCGCGCGCGGATTGGCCAGCACGTTGGCGCGGGTCTTGTTGAAGAACTGGAAGGACAGCGCGATGTGCTGCGCGTCCACGTACTGCACCTGCGACAGGTAGCTCGCGTTCGGCGCGCCGTCGGGCGCGCAGGTGGCGATGACCGCGGGCGCGGCCCCTTCCAGGCACTGGCGGATCGCGTCGAGTCGCGCCGGCGGGCGGGGCGGGATCCGGGTCGCGACCGCCTCCTGGCCTGCCGGCGCGGCATCCGGCGCGCCGCCGGTCGCAACGCCCGCTTCGCCGAGTGACGCGCCTTTCTCGCCGATCACCGCGCGCGCCCCGCCGAGTGCCGCGCCGGCCCGCGGCCCGGGCGTCTGGTCGAAGGCGCTCTCCGGCCGGAAGCGCACGGTGACCAGGTCGCCCGGCTCGAACGACAGCAGCACGCGCGCGAAGCGCCCCTCGTATCCCAGCGACTCGAGCTCGGCAACCATCGCCTCGGTGCGCTGCCTGACCAGCACCGCGTCGGCCGGCCGGGCCCGGGCGATGGTCACGCCGCGCCCCTTCAACTGCAGCGTGCGGTGGGTGGCGGGGCGGCTGAACACCACCGCGATCTCGCCATTGGCGCGCAGGTCGGCCAGCACGCCGGCGCCGTCGCTGCCCGACAGGAACACGGTCAGCTCGCCCGAGGGCCCCACTCGGCCGGCCAGCGCGCGCACCAGGTTCGGCAGCATGCCGCCGTCGCGCGAGGCGATCGAGACGCCCACGCCGCTTTCGATCAGCGCGAGGTGTTCGGGCGAGAGCAGGTTGCGGGTCACTGGGTTCGGGTCGGCCAGGGCGGCCGCCGTGATCGCGGAAGGCGCAATCTTCCGCCTGGCGCCGATCGCCCGCAAGGGCCTTCCGCTATGATCGCCCGATGCCCCGAACGCTCGACGCCTGGCACGATTCCGACCGCCTGCTGAGGCTTGCGGCGCAGACCTTCTTCGACCAGCTCTCGGAGATGTGCGAGGGCATCCTGGTGGTGGACAAGGCGGCGCGCATCGTCTGGATCGACGACCGCTGGCAGCGCAACATCCAGAGCCTGGGCTTCAACGATCCCGGCGAGATCATCGGCCGGCCGGTCGAGGAGATCGTCCCCAACACGCTGATGCGGCACGTGGTCGAGACCGGCAAGCCGATCCTGCTCGACATCCTCGAGAACAAGGCCGGCACCTACATCGTGTCGCGCTTCCCGGTGCACGACGAATCGGGCGAGGTGATCGGGGCGGTGGGCCTGATCCTCTACGACCGGGTCGAGTCGCTCAAGCCGCTCATGGGCAAGCTCTCGCGCCTGCAGACGGAGCTCGCGCAGGCCCAGAGCGAGCTGGCCCGGCAGCGCCGCACCCGCTACACCTTCTCCAACTTCGTGGGCAACAGCGAGCGCGCGCTCGACGTGAAGAGCCGTGCGCGTCGCGCCGCGGTGCTCAACACCACGGTGCTGTTGCTGGGCGAAACCGGCACCGGCAAGGAGCTGCTCGCGCAGGCCATCCACTCGGCCTCGTCGCGGGCGCGACACCCATTCATTGCGGTCAACGTCGCGGCCATCCCCGAGACCCTGCTCGAGGCCGAGTTCTTCGGCGTCGCGCCCGGCGCCTACACCGGCGCCGACAAGCGCGGCCGCGACGGCAAGTTCAAGCTGGCCGACGGCGGCACGCTGTTCCTCGACGAGATCGGCGACATGCCGCTCGCGCTGCAGGCCAAGCTCTTGCGCGCGCTGCAGGAGCGCGAGTTCGAGCCGCTGGGATCGAACGCGGTCACGCGCTTCGACGCAAGGGTGATCGCCGCCAGCAGCATCGACCTGGGCCAGTTGGTGGAGCAGGGGCGCTTTCGCGCCGACCTGTACTACCGGCTCAACGTGCTGCCGATCCGCCTGCCGCCGCTGCGCGAGCGCGTGGAGGACCTCGAGCCGCTGTGCGAGCACCTGCTCGAGCAGATCGCGCTCGACAACGAGATGCAGCCCAAGGAGATCGACCGCGAGGCCATCGACGCGCTGGCGCGCCTGCCCTGGAAGGGCAACGTGCGCGAGCTGCGCAACGTGCTCGAGCGGGCCTGCTCGCTGTGGGACGGCATCCGGCTCACGCTCGATGCGTTCCGGGAGGTGGTGCCGGAGCTGGAGGCGGTGGCGGTCGCAGATCCGGGTGCGGCGCAGATGACGTCAGCAGCGCCACGCGTTGGTCTGGCGCCAGTCGCGAACGATGTCGCGGGGCTCGTCGCCCATGACAGCGCGATCGCAACGGAGGTGCCCGTTGTGCTCGGCGCATCCGGCGCATCCGGTGCGTCCAACTCATCCGACGCAGCCGACGCAGCCGACGCGCCGCTGCCCGAGCGCATCGCGCAGCTCGAGCGCGCCGCGATCCGCGCTGCGCTCGTCGCCACCGGCGGCAACCGCGTGCAGGCCGCGAAGCGACTGGGCATCGCGCGGGCCACGCTGTACCATAAGCTCGAGCAGTATCCGGAGCTCGCGACCGCGCCGTCGCGCTGAGCCGCGCGGCGCCTTCGCGTTCCGAAGCCCGCACGCATCGGTTCGATTTCTCCGAATCCGGAATCGCCGTCCACGACCTGCTGCCTACACTCGGGTCGGAGACCGGCGCGCCTGATGGGGCGCAGGCGCCGAGCCGGGAAGCATTCGCCCCGAACCGAGGAGAAGACCATGGCAGGTGTTGGCACCGAGAAGCTGTTCGAGAACGACAAGGTGATCGTGTGGAACTTCGTGCTCGAGCCTGGCGAGCAAACGCCGATCCACACGCACGAGCACGAGTACATGTGGTACGCGATCGAAGGCTCGTCGCTGCAGGTCTTCGACGACCAGGGCAAGGACCTCGGCACGCTGCCCGTGCCCACCGGCACCGTCTACCAGCTCAAGCTCGAGGACGGCCACCTCGAGGTGGTGTCCGAGACCGCGAAGGGCGCCCGCGTGCCGGTCACGCACAGCGCGAAGAACGTGGGCCCCACGCGCTATCGCGAGATCCTGGTCGAGTGGAAGAAGTGAGCTGAAGCAGCCGGCGATCGCCCGCCCACCGTCTGACGTCAGTCAAGGGGGCTGCGATCGCCGCGGGCGACACTGGACCGCATGTCATGGCTAGGCGCCGGAGGCGTCAACGATGAAGAACATCAAGCTCGCCCTGACTGCCGTCCTGTTGGCGCTGTTGCTCCTGTGGTGGCTCGGCGACCCGGCGGCGGACACTCTGCCCGCCAACTGGCTGGGCTGGCGGAACCTGTTGGTGCAGGCCACCGGCGTGCTCGCCATCGGCGCGATGAGCCTTGCGCTGGTGCTGGCCTTGCGCCCGGTGGCGCTCGAGCCCTGGCTCGGCGGGCTCGACAAGATGTATCGGCTGCACAAGTGGCTGGGCATCGCGGCGCTGGCGGCCGCGATCGCGCACTGGCTGCTGGCGAACGGCCCGAAGTGGCTGGTCGGCGCGGGCCTCGTCGAGCGTCCGCAGCGCGGGGCCCGGCCTGCGCTGCCCGAAGGCTCCCTGCAGCAGGCGCTGGCCCAGTGGCGCGGGCTGGCCGAGGACATGGGCGAGTGGGCCTTCTACGCCGCCGTGGTGTTGATCGTGCTCGCGCTCTGGAAGCGCTTCCCGTATCGGACCTTCCTGCGCACGCATCGCTGGCTGAGCCTGGCCTACCTCGTGCTGGCCTTCCACTCCGTGGTGCTGCTGACCTATGCGTCGTGGGCCGGCGTGCTCGGTATCGCCCTGGGCGCGATGCTGCTGGCCGGCAGCTTCGCCGCGGTCCGCGCGCTGCTGCGGCGGGTGGGCGTCGATCGGCGGGTCGTCGGCGAGATCGCGAAGGTCATCCGCCACGACGCGCTCGACGTGGTCGAGCTGGTGGTGGCGCTGCAGGGACGCTGGCCGGGCCACGCCGCAGGCCAGTTCGCCTTCCTCACGCTCGACCGCAAGGAAGGCGCGCATCCGTTCACGATCACCTCGGCCTGGGCCGGCGACGGCCGGATCGATTTCGTCATCAAGGGCATCGGCGACTACACGCGCACGCTGCGCGATCGGGTGCACGTCGGCGACCCGGTCGTCGTGGAGGGGCCCTACGGGCGCTTCGACTTCGAGAGCAGCGCCGGGCGCCAGGTCTGGATCGGCGCCGGCGTGGGCATCACGCCCTTCATCGCGCGGATGAAGGCCCTGGCGCTGAAGCCGGACGGGCGGCGCATCGACCTGTTCCACCCGACGGCCACGCTCGATCCGCACGCGATCGCGTTGATCGAGCGAGACGCCGCGGCCGCCGGCGTGGCGCTGCACGTGCTCTGGGACGAACGTGACGGACGGCTCGACGCCGCGAGGCTTGCTTCCGCGGTGCCGGATTGGCGCGACGCCGATGTCTGGTTCTGCGGGCCGCCGCCCTTCGGCCGGGCGCTGCGACACGACCTCGAGGCGATGGGCTTGCCCGCAGGGCGGTTTCACCAGGAGCTGTTCGAGATGCGGTGACTGCCTGGACGCGAAGTGGCTTTGATGACCGCGAAGGGCGCCCGCGTGCCGGGTGGCCGGCCGGCGCCACTGCTGCTGGAAGGGCGACGATCGGTTCTTCGGCGCCGTCGGTCGGTGCATGATTGGTGCGACATGGTCCTCCCGCTATCACTCGGCTTTCGGGGCGTGGCAGCGTATGCGCCTCCGGGCCTGACTCCGGGAGAAGCCATTGCGCACGAACTACGTGATGATCGACTTCGAGAGCGTCCAGCCCTCGGACCTCGCGCTGCTCGACGCCGAGCACTTCAGGGTAAAGGCGTTCGTCGGCGCCAACCAGACGCGGATCGCAACCGACTTCGCGGAGGCGATGCAGAGGCTCGGCTCGCGAGCCGAGTACGTTCGCATCTCCGGCAGCGGCAGGAACGCCCTCGATTTCCACATCGCCTTCCACATCGGCCTGATTGCGGCGGCGGAACGCGATGTCTTCTTTCACGTGATCTCGAAGGACTCCGGCTTCGACCCTCTGATCACGCACTTGAAGGGTCGGAAAGTGTTTGCCGCGCGGTCGGCTGCCATCGCAGATATCCCGATCCTCAAGGCGCCAGCAGCGGCTCCGCTCTGCGAGCGAACGTCGGCCGTCATAACGGACCTCCAGCGACGCGGCGCGGCAAGGCCGAAGACGGTGCGGACCCTGATGAACACGATCTCGTCGATGTTTCAGAAGCAGCTCGCGGAAGAGGAGGTGCGGACTCTGTTCGACGGGCTCGTGAACCGCCGCATCGTGCGGGTGGATGGCGAGAGTGTTTCGTACCAGCTCGGGGTGCGCGCAGCATGAGCGAGGTCGTGCAAGGACTGCCTGGATCCGTGAAAGGCGGCGCCGAATCCGGAGAGGGTCTCGGTTGGCCGGTCTCGGAAAGCCGATCCCCACTGAAAGACAAGCCGCTTCGCCTGCCGGGCCAATCGGTGGACGAACAGCGTCGCAAGCTCATCGAGAACGAGTTCGAAATCCCCGTGCTAGTCGCCTTGCTGCTGACCCTGCTTGCCGGGTTCGAGTGGTGGCGCGACCACGTCGCTGCACCGCCCGCTCCTCGGCTCATGACCGCGGTTGCATTGGTGGCCGTCGCCGCCGCGGCGTGGCGCTTTCACCGTCTGCGCCCTCGATTGCACGCGCTTCGCCTCGCCGCGGAGGGAGAGAAGGCGGTTGGCCAGTATCTCGAGGGACTGCGAGTCAGCGGGTACCGGGTATTTCATGACGTCGTTGGCATAGGCTTCAACGTCGACCACGTCCTGATCGGTCCGGCGGGCGTGTTCACGGTGGAGACTAAGACCTGGTCGAAGCCCCGGCGTGGGGACGCTCGGGTCGTGTTCGACGGGGCGCGGATGGCCATAGGCGGTCGGGAACCAGACGATCGCGTCGCGGTGCAGGCGTTGGCTCAGGCCAGGTGGCTGCGTGGCCTGCTCGCCGACAGCACTGGCAAGCGGATGCCCGTTCGTCCGATCGTGCTGTTCCCCGGTTGGTTCGTCGAGCAAGGGCCCGGTGCCACGCGTGGAATCTGGGTGCTGGAGCCGAAGGCTCTGCCGGCCTTCCTCTCTAAGGCCCCGCATGTGCTGGCTCCAGAGGACGTGGCCCTTGCGAGCACGCATCTTTCGCGGATGATTCGAGTTCGGGAGCGCGACGCTTCCTGATCGGCCGCGCGCACCGGCCTATACTGAACCAGCGTCGCGCATTCGCCGTCGCCCTCCAGGAGCAGCACCATGGGCAAGGTCAGGCAGAGCAACAAGGAAACGAAGAAGCAACCGCAGTCGACGCCCAAGGAGAAGAAGGCGGCCAAGGAGGCGAAGAAGAAGGCCGCGAGCGACCCGATTCGTCCCGCCGGCGGTCGATGATCGGGTCGCGCGACCCATCGGCCGCTTCGTGTCATTCCTCCCGCGGCGGATGCTTGCTGAACATCCGCCACAGCGTCAGGTCGTAAGCGAGCTTCAAGGCTCCGCAGCACAGCAAGGGCGCGGCCAGCCACCCGGCCGCCAGCATCGCGCCGCCCAGCGATGGGCTCAGCGCTGCGGCCAGGCTCTTGGGCACCGCGGTGAAGCTCGCGGCGGCGGCGCGCTCGGCCGGTGTGACCACGCCCATCACGTAGGCGGTGCGCGGCGGCACGTCCATCTGCGACAACGCGCTGCGGGCGAGCAGCAGGCCCAGCGCCACCGGCATCGTGGGCGCGAAGGCCGCGAGGATCATGAACAGGTTGGCCGGCATGTGCGTGAACACCATCGTGTTCACCAGGCCGATGCGCCGTGCCACGATCGGGCTCGCGAGTTGCGAGGCCGCGCTCAGCAGGCCCGCCACGAAGAAGAACTGCCCGGCCTGCGCCAGCGACAGGTCGAAGCGCTCGAACAGCCACAGTGCCAGCAGCGAATGCACGACCAGGCCGCTCGCGAAGTTGTCGACGCTGAACAGCACCGCGAGCCGCACCACGATCGCGCGCGACGGGCCGAGCGCGGCGGCCTGTGCGGGTTCGGCATCGGCCTGTGAGGCTGGCTCCGGCAGCCGCCGATAGAGCGACCAAACGATCGCGCCGATCGCGCCGTAGCCGGCGAACATGATCCGCAGCGCGTCGACGCTCGCCAGGCCGAAGCTCGCGCCCAGCCAGTCGGGCACGGCTGCAGCCAGCGCGCCGACCGCCGCGCACAGCGCGCCGAGAACGCTGTAGCGGGCGAACAGCGCGGTGCGCGAGTGTCCGCGGGCCATGCCCGCGAGCGTTGCCTGCTCGAGCGGCAGGAACACGCTGACGTCGCCCGAGCTCGGGTTCATCGTGCCCACGAAGGCGATGACCAGCAGCGGCCACCAGGCGGTCGACGCGGCGAAGCCGATGCCGGTGGCGAGCATCAGCAGCGCGGCGGCGCGCAGCAGCCGCGCCCGCGCGAAGCGGTGCCCCCAGGCGCCCACCGCGAGCGCGGCCAGCGCCGAGCCGAGCATCGTGGCGGTGCCCACGATGCCCACCTCGAGCGTGCCGAGGCCCAGCGCGAGCAGGTAGGCCGGCAAGAGCACCGCCACGTAGCCGTCGGCGAAGGCACGCAGGGCCCTGCCGATCAGCACGGGTCTCGCCGCCGGGTCGGTCCCCGCGGGCAGCAGCAGCCTCATCGCGCCGCGGCGAGGAGAGCGTCGAAGCCCGGCCGGTACGCTTCGACGAGCCGACGCGACAATCGCGCGAGCTGATCGGGATCGGCCGCCAGCGCGGCGTGGAGGCCCTCGGCGATCCGGTCGATGTCCACGACGCCGGGCAGGCCGGGCAGCTCCCAGGTTTCCGCGAAGGCGCGGTGCTTGGCGGCGGGATCCGGGTCGCTCGCGGAAGCTTCGTCGCTCACGGGGCCTTTTCCGCCGGCGCGCGCGGGCGGGCCGCCGGTCCCGATCGCGAGGTTCACCCGCGGCAGCCCGAAGGCCATGGCGACGATTCGGCCGTGCAGGCTGCTGCCGCAAAATCCCCGGCTCCCTGCGATCAGCGCGCAGAGGTCCCAGACGTCCAGCGACTCGAAAATGGCGACCGCTGCGGTCCGGAACCGGCTCGCCGCACGCTGCAGCACCTCGAGCGAGTCGTGCCAGGGCGCGGCGCCGGCGCGGAACAGCGCGATGCCCAGGCCGGTCGTCGCGGCGATGCGATCGAGCTGCCCGGCGATGTTCGCCAGCGTCGCGTCGTCGCCGAACTCGGCCCCGAACTGCACCGCCACGTAGCCTTGCGGGAAGCTGCGTTGCACGCGCGCCGGTTCGCCCGCGCGCCGGCGCTCGGCGATCCGCGCGCCGAACAGCTCGGCCACCATGACGGCGGGATCGGGCACCAGCCGCGGCGCGAGACCGGCCGCCTCGAGCTGCGCCAGGCTGCGCTGTTCGCGCACGGCGAGCGCGTCGGCCGAGGCGAGCTTGGCCAGCACCTCGGCGCGCAGGGCCGGGTCGCGGCGAGCCAGGTCGGCGCCGCCGATGCCGGCGTGCAGCACGCGGGCGATCGCGGGAAATCGAGCGCGCGCCGCGACGTAGGGCGCGCGCGCAAGCGGATCGCCGGTGGCATCGGCCAGGCGCTGCTGCGCCCAGGCCATTCGTGCTGCGGGCTGCGCGTCGAGCCGGGCGACGATCGGCGCGACCTCGTCGTCCGGCAGCAGCATGACCGCGGCCTGCCAGGCGTCGCAGCAAAGGATCTCTCCGCCCACGTGGATCAGCGTGGCCGGTGGCTCATCCGGGCGGGCGGCGAGCTCGGCTGCGACCGTGCCGAGCGGCCGGACCCGATGCCCGCCAAAGGCGCGCAGGTCGCGCTCGGCCAGTCCGGCGAAAAGCAACTCGCGGCCGGGCAGCAGCGCCGCGGCCACGTGCGGGAAGAGCAGGTCGCCGAAGTTGTGGCGATCGAAGGCGCCGAAGAGGATCGTGGGGGGGCGGTGCATTCGCCTGCTGCCCGGTGCTACCGCGCGAGCGCCGGCAGCGGCGAGCGGAAGACCATCGTCTCGCCTTGTCGCAAGCGCTTCATTGGAGCGCTGTGCAGCGGTCCCTCGTTCCCGGGCTGCGCGGCCAGAACGGCGGCGGCCAGCTCGCGTTCGTCCACGATCTCCGCTTCATGTCCCGGTGCTGGCTTGACGATGGGGCCACCGCCGAACATGTACCTGCCGTCGGTCCTGCCCATGACGCGCAAGGTGCCTGCGTAGACGAGGCGGGCTTCCTCCGGGACTTCGATCCGCCACCGGGGGATGTCCTCGTCCTGCTTCCCGAAGCGGGCCACCAGCGACGGAACGGCTGAGTCGGGACCGATCATGCCGAGGTGCCAGGTGCCCGGCGTCAGCCGGAAGGCCACCCATCCGGCCCGGCGCGAGTCGTCGGACAGGAACTCCTGGCGGAACGCGTACGAGAGACGACCTGCCGACTCGAAGTCGCCCAGGCCGAACGCGAACAGCGGTTCTGCAGTCCACGAGGGCCGGGGGAACGGACTTGCCGGTGCGCCGTCAACGCTCAGGTCGATCCGGATCAGCACCAGCGCCCGGTCTACGGCGGGGGAGGCAGCGGGC
>MEEC01000241.1 GCA_001724315.1 Lautropia sp. SCN 70-15
GAGGGCCTGTCGAGCCCTTTGCAGGCGATGGAGCCGCCTGCTAGACTTGTCTCGTTAATAGGACAAGTATCCATGCGCACGATCAGCTTTTCCGACGCCCGCAACCGCTTGAAGCAGGTCATCGATCAGGCCGTCGAGGACGCGGACGTGACCGTTATCACCCGCCGCGATGCGCCGGATGCCGTCGTGATGTCGCTGGAAACCTTCAACAGCTGGCAGGAGACCGTGCATCTGCTCAAGACGCCGGCCAATGCCGCGCACCTGGCCAGATCGATCCGGCAACTGCGCGCCGGCAAGGTGGCGCCGCACGATCCAGTCGATGCATGATCGCCTGCTCTGGACGCCGGCTGCCTGGGGCGACTACGTCTGGTGGCAGGGGCAGGACCGCAAGACCTTGAAGCGCATCAACCTGCTGATCCAGGACGCGATGCGCCACCCCTTCGAAGGCATCGGCAAGCCCGAGCCGCTGCGCGAGAACCTCTCGGGCTTCTGGTCACGCCGCATCGATGACACGCATCGACTGGTCTACACCGTCGAGGGCGACGCGCTGGCCGTCGTCGCCTGCCGCTACCACTACGAGTGAGCCGGAGCGCGCAGGCTTCGGGCGCGACGCAGCGCAGATTGCGTTAAGGTGCGGTCGAGGCGGCTGGAGGAACAAGCCCATGCGTCCCTGCAAGTCTCTTTGCACGGCCCTCCTGGCCACTGCCTGCGTCCTGGCCCAGGCCCAGCAGGGCGGTGCGCCGTCGCAATCAAGCTACGAATCCCGCGCGCGGGCCCAGCAGGTGGGCACGCCGTCGCTTCGGATGGAGGTGTCCCCGGCCCATGCGGCGGACGCGAGGTCCCTGCTGGATCGCTGCGAGGCGATCCGGGCCGAACGGGTGAAGGGCGTCAGCACCTACGTCGTCGACCAGTCCATCATGCGCAATCGCGTGCTCCTCCCGTATGAGCGCATGGACATCCGGGGCGCGGATGGCCGGACCTTCCCGGCCTTCCGCCGGGCGCGCGAAGACGGCCCCTGGTCCCGGGAGGATCTCCAGTTGTTCGCCGAGGGCGCCCGGCAGGTCGGGGAAGGACTCAGGCACGAGATGCAGTCGGCGGGCTTTCCGCCGGTGCTCAGCGGGGGCGAAAGCCCCTGGGCGACGACCGATCCGGGCATGATGATGGGCGGCGTGTCGACCTTTCTCCACGCGACCGCCGATGCCCGGGATGCGAACGCCGCCGAGGACAAGGCCGCGGCGGGCGAGGCGGCGCAGTCGCATCGCGACATGGGCGCGTTCGCGCGCCGCGCGACGCTCGTCGGGAAGGAGCGGCTGGGACTGCGCGACACCTACCTGCTGAAGGCGCAGGGGCTGAACCGGACCCTCCCGGCGGAAGGCGGTCAGCAGATGACGGTGAACGACGTCGCGTTGTGGATCGACGCCGAGCACTGCGTGCCGCTGAAGATGACGATCGACGGACTCGTGCGCTCGGAAGGCCAGGACAGGCCGATCGCCATCGAGCGGATCGATTCGAGGTATCGCGCCGTGCCGGGCTCGAACATGTTCGAGCCCTTCCTGCAGGTGATCCGGATGAAGGGCGTGATGACCGTCGAACAGCAGCGCGAGCTGCAGGAGGCCAGGCGGCAGCTCGACGAGATGGAGGCCCAGCTGAAGCAGCTCTCGCCCGAGCAGAGGCGGATGCTGATGGCCAGGGTCGGTCCCCAGATGCGGATGCTCCGAAACATGGCCGATGGCGGGGGCGTCTCGGTCGCGACCAGGATCCATGCGATCCACGTCAATCCCGATGCCGCCGCCCTGAAGCGTCTGCACGAATCTGCCCCGGTCGGCCCGGAGGCCGGCCGCGCGCGGCCATAATTCGACGGTATGCTCCGACTGACGCTCGGCAAGCCGGGCCAGCCAACCAGCAGGCAAAGGGAGAGCCCATGAACATCCTCGAAGCGATTCTTTCCGCGCAAGGCGGCGCTCCGGTGCGCCAGATGGGCGCCCGCGTCGGGGTCGACGAGGGCCAGGCCCAGTCCGCGCTCGAGGCGCTGCTGCCGATGCTGGCCGGCGCGGTGAACCGCAACGCCACGCAGCCCGGCGGGCTCGAGGCGCTGCTCGGCGCGCTGTCCGACGGGCATCACCAGCGCTATCTCGACGATCCGTCGAGCCTCACGGACGAGGCCACGGTGGAGGACGGCAACGCCATCCTGGGCCACCTGTTCGGCAGCAAGGAGGTGAGCCGCGAGGTCGCCTCGCGCGCCTCCGCGCAGACCGGGCTCGGCGCCGACGTGCTCAAGCGCATGCTGCCCATCGTGGCAGCGATGCTGATGGGCGGGCTCAGCAAGGGCGCTCTCGGCGGCGGGCAAGGCGGGGGCTCGGGCGGACTGGGTGGCGTCTTCGGCGGTGGGCAGGGCGGCAGTCAGGGTGGACTGGGCGACGTGCTCGGCAGCGTGCTCGGCGGCGCCATGGGCGGCGGATCGGGTGGCGCTGCATCCGGCTTCGGCCAGCCCGGGTCCCAGGGCGGCCTGCTGGACATGCTGACCCCGATGCTCGACCGCAACCGGGACGGTTCGGCGCTCGACGACATCCTGGGCATGGCGAGCCAGTTCCTGGGCAAGCGCTGATCGCAGGTCCGGCCGCGGTTCGCGCGCCCGGCAGCGCGATCGCGGAAAGCCTCCGGCGACCGATGAGCGTTCTTTCCAGACTGCTGTTCGCTCACTGTCTGCTGATCTGGGCCCTTCTGGCGGGCTCGGCGTCGAGCGCGCTCGCGCAGCCGGCGGCGGCGCAGGCGGGCGCGTCGGCGCCGGACGTGGCGGCGGTCCGCAAGAGTCTCGATGATCTGGGATCGCGGAACCTGCCCGAGGCCGAGCGCAATGCGCTCAAGCAGGCCCTGGAGCAGACGCTCGCCCATCTGAAGACGGCCGAGGAGAGCGCCGAGCGGCTCCGGCAGCTCAGGCAGACGCTCGATGAGGCGCCCGCGCGGATCAAGGAGGCCCGCGCCGAGCTCGAGCGCCTGGGTGCGGGCGCCGAACCCGTGGTGCCGGCCGGGCTGGCCGAGCGCGGTCTGGACGAGCTCGAGAAGCTGTTCGACGAGCGCAGCGCGCGCCTTGCCGAGTGGCAGAAGGAACTGGCCGACGCCAACAGCCAGGTCATTGCCGCGCAGACGCGCCCCGAACGCGGCTCCGAAGAGACCATCGCGGGCGAGAGCCGCGCGAAGGCGCTCGCCGACGCGCTGCGGACCGGGCGCGAGGCCAACCGGCCGCTCACGCCCGAGCGCCGGGACCTGCTCGCGGCCGAGGCCTTGGCCCTCGACAATCGCCTGCGCCTGCTGCGGCAGGAACTGGCCGGCAACAGCGTGCTCCTGGAGCTGAACCAGGCTCGCCGGGACCTGCTGGCGGAGCGGATCGCGCGCGAGGAGCGGGCGATCCAGGCGCTGCAGCAACGGATCGCCGAGCGCCGCCGCGCGCAGTCCGAGCAGGCGGTGGCCGAGCTGACGCCCGGCGCGGCTGCCCAGGGCGGCGGCCTGCTGGCGCAGGAGGCCGCGCTCAACCGCAAGCTCTCCGAGTACCTGCTCGGCGCCACCGACCGGCTCAACGACCTGAACCGGCGCAGTCTCGATGCGCGCCGGCAGCTCGACTCGCTCGAGCAGGTCGAGCAGGCGCTCGACGAGCAGATCAGCGTGCTCCAGGGCAGCCGCCTGCTCACGCGCATCCTGTACGAACAGCAACGCGCGCTGCCCCGGCTGCAGCTCGACGGCGAACTGGCCGACCAGCTTGCCGACCTGCGCCTCTATCAGTTCGAGATCGGTCGCTATCGCAGCGAGCTGGTCGATCCGGAAGCGCTGGCGGCGCGGCTGATCGCCGAGCATCCGTCCGAGCCGGCGACCGACGCGCTGCGGCAGGAGTTGCGCTCGCTGCTCGCCACGCGTGCCGAGTTGCTGCAGCGGCTGACCCGGGAGCTGGACGCGCTGATCGGCGCCTCGTTCGAGCTGCAGACCAGCCAGACGGCGCTGCGCACCACGACCGACCGCCTGCGCGCCACGCTCGACGAGCACATGTTTTGGGTGCCGAGCAACCGTCCGCTGGACCTCGCGTGGCTGAAGGCCGCTCCCGGGATGCTCGAACGACAGCTCGCCGGCTTCTCGTGGCGAACGATGCTGTCCGATCTCGGCGCGGCGTTCTCTGCGCGGCCCCTGGCCGTCTTGCCGGCGCTGCTGCTGGCGGCGGCATTGTCGTGGCAGCGCCGGGCCCTGGGGCGCAGGCGGCAGGCGCTGCACGGCGACATCGGCAACGTGCGGCGCGACAGCCAGTGGCACACGCCGCTGGCGATCCTGCTCGACCTGCTCGCCGCGCTGCCGGTGGGCCTGATGCTCGCGCTGGCCGGCTACGCGCTGCAGCGCGACGGGCGCGGCCTCAATCCGGAGATCGGCGGGGCACTGCTCGAGATGTCGCTGGTCTGGATCGTCCTCCACACGGCCTGGCGGATGCTGTCGCCCGGCGGCGTGGCGGAGCGGCACTTCGGCTTCGACCCGGCCAGGGCCGCGATCGAGCGCACGCGCACGCGCAGGCTCGGCCTGGTGACGCTGGTCCTGATCGCGGTGGCGACGCTTGCCGAGAAGGTGCCGGCGGCGCTGGCCGAGGACGTGGTCGGCATCGTCGTGCTGCTGGCCGGACTCGGCCTGATGGCCTGGCAATTCGGGGCGCCGGTTCGCGACGAAGAAGGCAAGCGGATTCCGGGCTTCTCGCTGCTCGCGCTGCTCGCCTTGCGGCTGCTGCCGATCGCGCTGATCGTGACGGTCTGGCTGGGGTACTACTACACCGCGCTGAAGCTGAGCGGCCGGCTCGTCGACACGCTGCTGGTGCTGGTGGTCTGGCGGGTGCTCGAGGCTACGGTGGTGCGCAGCCTGGCGGTGGCCGCGCGCCGGCTCGCCTTCCAGCGGGCGCTGGCGCGGCGGCAGGCCGCGCGCGAGGAGGCCGCCCGCGAGAACGCCGAGCTGCCCGAGGTCGTGGAGGAGCCGGTGCTCGACATCGAGCAGGTCAACCGGCAGTCGCTGCGCCTGGTGCGGCTGGGCCTGCTGGCGCTCGCGCTGCTCGCGCTCTACTGGGTCTGGGCCGACCTGATCGCGGTCACCGCCTACCTCGACAAGATCACGCTCTACCAGTACGAAGGCGGCTCTGCCGGCGCCTCGGCCCTGGTCCCGATCAGCCTGCTCGACGTGCTGGGCGCGCTGGCGATCGCCGGGGCCGCGCTGGTGCTCGCGCGCAACCTGCCCGGCCTGCTCGAGGTGCTGGTGCTGTCGCGAATGAGCCTGGGCCAGGGGAGCGCCTACGCCGCCACCACGCTGATCTCCTACCTGATCGTGGGGGTCGGCGCGGTGTCGGCGCTGTCCGCCCTGGGCGTGAGCTGGGACAAGCTGCAGTGGCTGGTCGCCGCGCTGGGCGTCGGCCTGGGGTTCGGCTTGCAGGAGATCTTCGCGAACTTCGTGTCGGGCCTGATCATCCTGTTCGAGAAGCCGGTGCGCATCGGCGACGTGGTCACGATCGGCAACCTCTCGGGCACGGTCAGCCGGATCCGGATACGCGCCACCACGATCATCGACTTCGATCACAAGGAGATCATCGTTCCGAACAAGACCTTCGTGACCGACCAGTTGGTAAACTGGACCCTCACCGACACGGTGACCCGGGTGACGATCAAGGTGGGGGTCGCCTACGGCTCGGACCTCGACCGGGTCCGCAGCCTGCTGCTGAAGATCGCCGCCGAGAATCCGCGCGTGCTCAAGGAGCCCGAGCCGATGGTCGTGTTCCTGCAGTTCGGCGCGAGCACGCTGGATCACGAGCTGCGCGTGCACGTGCGCGAGCTCGCCGACCGCAATGCCGCCGTCGACGAGATCAACCGAAGGATCGACCAGACGTTCCGCGAGCAGGGGATCGAGATCGCGTTCAACCAGATGGAAGTCACGCTGCGAAGGGCGGACGCGGTCGCATCGAGGCCGCGGCCGGACGAGGGCGCCGCACCGGCGCTAAAATGATCGACTTGCCAGCGCGAGCCAGGGCGGCGCAAGCGCGTCGGGCAGGCCATGCCGCGGCGCCTGTCGCGGGGCGCGCTGCCGAAGGAAGTCACTCCCGATGAACTCCCCTGAGCGTAAACGGCCCTCCGCGCCGAAGACGCCGCGCCACGAGTCCGGCGGGCCTGCGTCGGGCGGACTCGCTGCGCGTTTCGCCGGCAAGCGGGTCGGCCTCGCGCTCGGCAGCGGCTCGGCGCGCGGCCTGGCCCACATCGGCGTATTGCGCGCGCTGGTCGAGGCCGGCGTCCGGATCGACGTGGTGGCCGGCACCAGCATGGGGGCCTTCGTGGGCGCGATGTTCGCGGCCGGCAAGCTCGACGAGCTCGAGAAGGAGTTCCGGGGCATGGGCTGGCAGGGCATCGCCTCGCTGGTCGATCCGGTGTTCCCGCGCTCGGGCCTGATCGACGGGCTGAAGATCGGCGAGTTCGTCAGGCGCCATGTGGCCGAGCCCGACATCGAGGCCTTGCCGATCCCCTTCCGGGCGGTAGCCACCGACATCTCCACCGGCGAGGAAGTGGCCATCGGATCGGGCAGCCTGATCGAGGCGGTGCGCGCGAGCATCGCGGTGCCGGGCGTGTTCAACCCGGTCCGGTGCAACGGCAAGGTCTACGTCGACGGCGGGCTGGTCGATCCGGTGCCGGTCAGCGTCGCCCGCCAGATGGGCGCCGACGTGGTCATCGCGGTGGACCTGAACCACGACATCGTGACCAACCGGCTCACGCGGCCCAACGGGACCGACAACGGCAAGCCGATCGTGCAGGCGATGACCCGGGTGCTCGAGAGCTTCCAGCCGCTCGAGCATCCGATGCTGATCCAGTTTCGCGAGTGGCTCGAGCGCGAGCCGTTGCCGGGCATCGTCGACGTGATGCTGGCTTCGCTGTACATCATGCAGGCGCGCATCGCGCAGGCCACGCTGCAGCTCGATCGGCCCGAGGTGCTGATCCAGCCGCCGCTGGGCTCGGTGCGCTTCCTGGAGTTCGACCAGGCGGGCGACATCATCGAGATCGGCTATCGCAGCGCGACCGAGCGGCTGCGCGAACTGGCGGGCGAGCAAGCGCCAGGCTAGGAGTCTGGGCGGCAGAGCGCCGCCCAGACTCCTAGCTCTAAGCGAAGAGCACCAGCCCCCAGACCGCCGCCACGTTCAGCAGCGCGATCATCACCGCGGCGCTGCCGACGTCCTTGGCGCGCTTGGCGAGCGGATGGCGGTCGAGCGAGATCCGGTCGATCGCGGCTTCCACCGCCGAGTTCAGCAGCTCCACGATCAGCACCAGCAGCACGCTCGCGATCATCAGCGCCTTGCCGGTGCCGGGCACGTCGAGCAGCAGGGCCACCGGCACCAGCACGATCGCCAGCAACAGTTCCTGCCGAAAGGCGGCTTCGTGGCGCCAGGCCGCGGCGACTCCGTCGGCCGAGTTGCGCGCGGCGTTCAGCACGCGACGGAGCCCCGTCGCGCCCTTGTGCGGCGAGGCGGCGTCCCCGCCGGTCGGCGGGGTGTCGCGCGGCTCAGGCATCGATGCGCGCGGCCTTCAGCGCGCCCGCGCCTCGGGCGCCGCTGCGCCGCCGAAGCGGGTCTCGATCCTGCGGTGGAAGTACGCGCCCACGGCAACACTGGTCGCCCAGGCGAGCGCGATGCCCGCCAGGTTGGCGAAGGGGTCTGCCCCCACGAAGCGCGCGAACGCGGCGTTCACCACCAGGCACACCGGGAAGTGCACCAGGAAGACCGAGTACGAGATGTTGCCCAGGAAGGCGATCGGGCGGGCGTGCGGCCATCGCGAAAGCATACCCCAGCGACTGGCGGCCGCCAGGCCGATCGCCACGGCGAGCGCCACCGCAATCCGCACCCGGAAATCGAGCGCCAGCGCGGCCACCGTGGCCGCGAACAGCAGGATCGTGGCCACCGGAATCCGGGCGCGGTCGCGTGCCTGCCAGGCAAAGGCGCCCAGCGCGTAGGCGCCGAAGAAATAGGGCGCGGCCACGTCCCAGCGGGCGTCGCGATTGAACACGAACAGCGAGGCCAGCGCCAGCGCGAGCACCGGCAGCCACGGGGCGCCCAGCCGCTGGCCCAGCCAGATCGCGAGCAGCATCGTGCCGAAGAGCTGCAGGTCGATGGCCACGTACCAGACCCCGGCCGACAGCGCTTCCTGCCCGAGCAGGTCGTGCAGCAGCAGCGCGTGCGCCAGCAGCTGGCCGAGGTTCGGAGCTGCCGGCACCGAGTCGTGCTGCATCCAGGCGCGGGCGATCGCCGCGCCCACGATCGCGATTCCGATCGCGGCAATGAAGGGCAGGGCCAGCCGGCGGTAGCGGCGCGCGAAGGCCGCGAGCATCCGGCCCGGCGTCGCTGGGGCCGCATCGATCCCGGCGAGGCTTCGCGCGGTCAGGAAGCCGCCGATCACCAGGAAGACCTGGACCGCCACCCGGGCGTGCTCGGTCAGCCAGCCGAACAGCGCCGGCGCCAGCGGCGCCGCGGCGTCGGACATCGGCCCGTAGAAGGCCAGGTGGTGAAGGACGATCAGCTGCGAGGCGATCGCCTTCAGCGCGTCGATCAGCGGCAGGCGCGCGGCCTGCGCCGCGGATCGGCTCATCGGCGGCGCTCAGGCCGCCTTCGCCACCTGCTGCTCGGCGACCCGAGCGCCGATGTGCGCGAGCGCCTCCTCGACCTGGTCGACCAGCACCAGGCAGAGATCGCCCGGCTGCAGCCTGGCCAGCGCGCTGTCGATGGCCAGGAACTCGCCGCGGATCTCGTCCACCTCGCGCACGCGCGTGGCGCCGGCCAGGCCCTGGCGCAGCAGCGACAGCACTTCGCCGTCGGCGCGGCCGCGCTGGCAGGCGTCTTCGTAGAGGATCACGTCGTCGAAGCTCGCGCCCAGGATCTCGGTCTGGCGCCGCAGGTCTTCGTCGCGACGGTCGCCGGCGCCGCTGATCACCACGTGGCGGCGCCTGGCGGGCATCGCGTCCACCGCTCGCACCAGCGCCTCGATCGCGTCGGGGTTGTGGCCGTAGTCCGCGATCACGGTCGCGCCCTCGTAGTCGAAGACGTTGAAGCGGCCCGGCGCCGTGCTCGCGTCGTTGACGAAGCTGCGCAGGCCGGCTGCGATGGCGTCCCACGTCAGGCCGACCGCCCAGCCGGCCGCCATCGCGCCCATCGCGTTCTCGACCTGGAAGGGGATCGTGCCGTTGCGGGTGAGCGGCACCTGCGCGAGCGGGATCCGGTGCTCGGACGCGCCTTCGGCGGCCACCAGGTCGCCGCGCTCGACGAACACCACCCGCTTGCCGGCGGCGCGATGCGCGGCCAGCACCGGATGCGAGGCGTCGGCGGCGAAGAAGATCACCGAGCCCGGGCAATAGGGAGCCATGGCCGCCACGATCGGGTCGGCGGCGTTCAGCACCGCGTAGCCGGTGGGGGCCACGTTCTCGACCACGACCCGCTTCACCGCGGCGAGGCCTTCGACGGTGGTGATGAAGTTCATCCCCAGGTGGTCGCCCGCGCCGATGTTGGTGACGACCGCCACGTCGCAGCGGTCGAAGGCCAGGCCTTCGCGCAGGATGCCGCCGCGCGCGGTTTCCAGCACCGCGAAGTCGACGTCCGGGTGCATCAGCACGCTGCGCGCGCTGCGCGGCCCGCTGCAGTCGCCGGTGTCGATGCGGTTGCCGGCCACGTAGACGCCGTCGGAGTTGGTCATGCCGACCCGCTTGCCGGTGCCGGCGGCCAGGTGGGCGACCAGCCGGACGGTGGTCGTCTTGCCGTTGTTGCCGGTGACCGCCACGACCGGGATCCGGCCGTTCTCGCCCGGCCCGAACATCGTGTCGACCACTGCCTGGCCCACTGCCTGGCCTTCGCCGAAGGACGGCGAGATGTGCATGCGCAGGCCGGGCGCGGCGTTGACCTCGACGATGCCGCCGCCTTGCGATTCGAGCGGTTCGGCCACCGTGGTGCAGACCACGTCGACGCCGCAGATGTCCAGGCCCACCGTCTGGGCGGCCGCGACCACGCGGGCGGCCAGTTCGGGATGGACCTCGCGGGTCACGTCGGTGGCGCTGCCGCCGGTGCTCAGGTTGGCGTTGTTGCGCAGGACGACCCGCTCGCCCAGGGCGGGCACCGAGTCGGGCGTGTACTGCTGGGTGGCCAGCCGCGCCAGCGCGATGTCGTCGAGGCGGATCCGGGTCAGCGGCGTGGCGTGGCCGTCGCCGCGGCGCGGATCGGTGTTCACCTGGTCGACCAGCTGGCGGATGGTGCTCTTGCCGTCGCCGACCACCAGCGGCGGATCGCGGCGCGCGGCGGCGACCAGGCGGTCGCCGACCACCAGCAGCCGGAAGTCCTGGCCCGGCAGGTACTTCTCGACCATGATCTCGGAGCCGTGCTCGCGCGCCGCCGCGTAGGCGGCCAGCACCTGCTCGCGGGTGCTGACGTTCACCGCCACGCCCTTGCCCTGGTTGCCGTGGCGCGGCTTGACCACCACCGGCGTGCCGATCTCGCAGGCGGCCTTCCAGGCGTCGTCGGCGTCCTCGACCGGCCGGCCGAGCGGCACCGGGATGCCGGCGCCGTGCAGCAGGTCCTTGGTCAGGTCCTTGTCCTGCGCGATGGATTCGGCGATCGCGCTGGTGCGGTCGATCTCCGCGGCCTGGATCCGCTGCTGCCGGCTGCCCCAGCCGAACTGCACCAGGCTGCCGCTGGTCAGGCGACGATAGGGGACGCCGCGGGCCACCGCCGCGTCGACGATGTTGCCGGTGCTCGGGCCCAGGCGTTCGTCTTCGTCGAGCTCGCGCAGGCGGGCCAGCGCGGCAGCCGCGTCGAAGGGCAGGTCGTCACGCGCGGCTTCGCAGAGGGCCTGCCCGAGTTCGACCGCCAGGCGGCCGACCGTCTCCTCGCTGTACTCGACAACCACCTGGAAGGTGCCGGCCTCGGGGGTGGGCGCGGTTCGCGAGAAGCTCACGGGGCAGCCGGCCTCGGCCTGCAGCGCCAGCGCGCAGGCCTCGAGCGTGTGGGCGAGCGAGGCGTCGGCGCCGAGCGCGGGCAGCGCCGGGAAACGCTGCCGGACCCGGGCCACGAAGCCCGGCATCAGGTCGAGCGATCGCTCGCGCGCCTCGCATTCGACGACCGCCTCGATCGAGGTGCGGCGGCTCCAGAGATTCGGACCGCGCAGCGCGCGGATACGGGTGAGCTTCATGCGTGGTGGGTTCCGCTGGGGGTTCCGCTGGGGAAGGGCAGGGCGGCGATCGAGGGTCGGGCCGACGGGTCAGGCCAGCGCGCGATCGCGCCGGTTCGGCGGCGGGCGAAACCGCGGCGCGAGCCGGGACGGCCGGGGCCACGCCGGTGGCCGGCGCGGGCTCGAGGGTCTCGATCGCCGAGCGGATCAGCTCGGTGGTCAGGCCCAGCGCCCAGGCGGCGGCAACCGCGGCCAGCACCGGTTCGACGGCCGACTCGTCGGCACCTTCCAGCGAGGGCACCGAAGCCAGACGGGTGAGGATGATCTCCTCGCCGCCGGTGGCCAGCACGATCAGGCCGTCGCGGGTGTGGACCGAGCGGCCGCCGCGCGCGCGGTGGCCGTCGATGGCGGGCAGGGTCGGGTTGGCCGCGTAGAAGATCACCTCGCCGTCGCTGAGCGACGCCATCCGCGCCACCATCGGATCGGCGGCGTTGAGCACCGAGGCGCCGTCGTCGAGCACCACGTCGACCTGCGTGCGCAGCAGGCTGTACACCTGATCGAGGTCGCGGATGTCGCGCCCGGGCAGGGCGTCGGCCAGTTCCACGCTGGTGACCACGCCGACCGCGCAGCGGTCGTAGGCGAGGCCTTCTTCGGCGATGGTGCGGGCGGTGTTCTCGATCACCGCCGCGTCGACCGCGCGATTGACCAGCAGCCGGCGACCCGACTCGAAGTCGGTGCAGTCGCGCTGCTCGAGCTGGCGCTCGGCGAGATACAGGCCATCGGCGCAGGCGAGGCCGGTGCGCTGGCCGGACAGGCGCAGCATCCGCTCGACCAGATGGGCGATGGCGGTGGTGCCGCGGCGGCCGGTGATTCCGACCACCGGGATCCGGCCGGACTCACCTTCGGGGAACAGGTGATCGGCGATCGCGCGGCCCACGGGGCGCGGCTTGCCCTCGGCGGGCTTGAGGTGCATCAGCAGGCCGGGGCCGGCATTGACCTCGACGATCGCGCCGCCCTGTTCCTGAAGCGGGCGCGAGATGTCTTCGGCCACCAGGTCGACGCCGGCGATGTCCAGGCCCACGGTGCGGGCGGCCAGCGCGGCGGCTGCCGCCACCGAGGGGTGGACCTCGTCGGTGCAGTCGATCGCCACGTTGCCGTTGCGCTGGATCAGCACCCGGGTGCCGGCCGGCGGGACCGAGTCGGGCTCGAAACCCTGGTTGGCCAGCTCGATGCGGGCGGCCGAGTCGATCCGGACCGGGTTCAGCGGCGCGTCTTCGGTGCGGCCGCGGCGGGGGTCGGAGTTCAGCTGGAGCTCGATCAGCGACTGGATCGTGTTGGCGCCGTCGCCGGTGACCCAGGCCAGCTCGCCGCGCGCGGCGGCGGCCAGCTTGCCGCCGACGACCAGCAGGCGATGCTCGTTGCCCAGGACGAAGCGCTCGACGATCACGCCGCTGCCTTCCCCGGCCGCGACTTCCCAGGCGCGGGCCACCTGCTCGCGGGTGCGCAGGTTCGTGAACACGCCCCGGCCGTGGTTGCCGTCGTAGGGCTTGACGACCACCGGCAGGCCGACTTCCTCGGCCGCGGCCCAGGCGTCGTCGGCATCGGTCACCAGACGGCCTTCGGGAACCGGCACGCCGACCGTCTGCAGCAGCTGCTTGGTCAGGTCCTTGTCGCGCGAGATGCCCTCGGCGATCGCGCTGGTCAGCTCGGTCTCGGCCGTCCAGATCCGCTTTTGCCTGGAACCGTAGCCCAGCTGGACCAGGTTGCCGTCGTTCAGGCGGATGGCCGGGATCTTGCGCTCTTCCTGGGCGGCTTCGACGATGCAGCCGGTGCTCGGGCCCAGGCAGGCGTCGTCGGCCAGGTCCTTCAGCGTGTCGATGGCACCCGGCACGTCGAACGGCCGGTCCTCGATGGCGGCCATGATCAGGTCGCGCGCCGAGTACAGCGCCGGCACCGTGACCTTCTCGTGCCAGGCGCTGACCACGACCTTGTAGACGCCGCGCTCGGAGGTTTCGCGCGCCTTGCCGAAGCCGCCGGGCATGCCGGCCTGGTTCTGCAGTTCGAGCGTGACGTGCTCGAGCACGTGTCCGGCCCAGGTGCCTTCGCGCAGGCGGCGCAGAAAACCGCCCCGGACCCCGTAGCTGCAGCGATGCTCGATCAGGCCGGGCAGCCAGGTCGACAGCCGCTCGTAGAACCCGGGCAGGGTGTTCGACGGGTAGTCTTCCAGTTCGCCGATGTCGACCAGCGCCTCGATCACCGGCGGGTAGGTCCACATGCTGGGACCGCGGAGGTGGGTCAGCTGGAGGATGTCGATGTAGCGCTTTTTCACTTTTGCGAGTCCGGCCTGGAGGCCCATGTGCGGGAGGATTCCCGAGGGGTGTTCAACGCCGGGTCGGCCAACCGGTTTACCGGCTGACGCGGGTTTGAGCGGGAATCGCTCCAATTCCGAGACAAGCCTCGCAGCGGCCCTCATTGCGTGCGACATCTGTCAGATTCGATCAGATTCGCTACGCTTCCGATGCGGTACGCTTGCCGACCTTCCGGCCCCCCTGCCCCCGGTAGCCCGGTCGCCCGATGCATTCCTCCGAACAGATTCCTTCGATGGTCCCGCCTGAGCGCTCGCGCGAGCCGCATCCCGAGCGCTCGCGCGAGCTGCAGGTTCCCGAGCGCTGGCGCGATCCGCTGGCTGCCGAGCTCGACGAGGGCGAGACGCTGCTGGCTTTCTTCGTGCTCGATCTCGACGCGTCATTGCGCTTCACCGAGGGCCTGCTCGCGCTGACCGACCGGCGGCTGCTCGCCCGCGGCGCCGACGAGGCTGCCTGGCAGGCCTGGCCGCTCGACCCGTCCTGCTCGCTGCGCCATCACGACCACGCCGGGGTGGGCGCGCTGGAGCTGGTCGACGAGCGCGGACGCCTCGCGCTGTGGCGCTACACGATCGGCCATCACGCCACGATGCTGCGTTTCGTCGAGGCCTGGGAGCGCGCCTGCGCCGAACTGCGCGAAGGCAAGGTGCCGACGCCGCTCTCCCGGCCGCTCTGCGAAAGTTGTGGCGCGCCGCTGCCGCCCGGCTCCGAGGAATGCCCGCGCTGCGACGGCGAGTCCACCGAGGCGCCTTCTACCTGGACCCTGTTCCGGCTCTGGCGTTTCGCCCGCCCGTATCGCTGGCAACTGCTCGGCGGCTTCCTGCTTACGCTCGCCTCGACCGCCGCGACGCTGGTGCCGCCCTACCTGACCATGCCGCTGATGGACGAGGTGCTGATCCCGTACCAGAACGGCCAGCCGATCGACCGCGAGCTGGTCACCGGCTACCTGGGCGCGCTGCTGGCCGCGGCGCTGGTGGCCTGGGCGCTGGGCTGGGCGCGCACCTACATCCTGGCGCTGGTCAGCGAGCGGATCGGCGCCGACCTGCGCACCAGCACTTACGAGCACCTGCTGTCGCTGTCCCTCGAGTACTTCGGCGGCAAGCGCACCGGCGACCTGATGGCGCGGATCGGCGCGGAGACCGACCGCATCAACGTGTTCCTGTCGCTGCACCTGCTCGACTTCGCGACCGACGTGCTGATGATCGCGATGACCGCGGCCATCCTGTTCTCGATCGAGCCCTGGCTGGCGCTGGTCACGCTGCTGCCGCTGCCCTTCATCGCCTGGATGATCCACCAGGTGCGCGATCGCCTTCGCCACGGCTTCGAGAAGGTCGACCGGATCTGGGCCGAGGTCACCAACGTGCTGTCGGACACGATTCCGGGCATCCGCGTTGTCAAGGCCTTCGCGCAGGAAAAGCGCGAGGCGGCCCGCTTTCGGGCGGCCAACCAGCACAACCTGGCGGTCAACGACCGGGTGAACAAGGTCTGGTCGCTGTTCTCGCCCACGGTGACCCTGCTCACCGAGGTGGGGCTGCTGATCGTCTGGGCCTTCGGCATCTGGCAGGTCTCGCGCGACGAGATCACGGTGGGCGTGCTGACCGCGTTCCTGGCCTACATCGGGCGCTTCTACATCCGCCTCGATTCGATGAGCCGGATCGTCTCGGTGACTCAGAAGGCGGCCGCCGGCGCCAAGCGGATCTTCGACATCCTCGACCACCAGTCCAACGTGCCCGAGCCCGTCGACCCGGTGCCGCTGGCCGACGTGCAGGGCCGCATCACGCTGCGCGACGCGGGCTTCCGCTACGGCAACCGGGCGGTGATCCGCGGCCTGAACCTCGAGATCGCCCCGGGCGAGATGATCGGCCTGGTGGGCCACAGCGGCTCGGGCAAGAGCACGCTGGTGAACCTGATCTGCCGCTTCTACGACCTGAGCGAGGGCGCGATCCTGGTCGACGGCATCGACGTGCGAAAGGTGGCGGTGGCCGACTGGCGCCGGCGCATCGGCGTGGTGCTCCAGGAGCCCTTCCTGTTCTTCGGGACCATCGCCGAGAACATCGCCTACGGCAGGCCGGATGCCACCCGCGAGGAGATCGTGGCCGCGGCGCGCGCGGCGCACGCTCACGAGTTCATCCTGCGCCTGCCGCACGGCTACGACTCGATCGTGGGCGAGCGCGGCCAGTCGCTGTCGGGCGGCGAGCGCCAGCGGATCTCGATCGCCCGCGCGCTGCTGATCGACCCGCGCGTGCTGATCCTCGACGAGGCCACCTCGTCGGTGGACACCACCACCGAGAAGGAGATCCAGAAGGCGCTCGACAACCTGGTGCGCGGTCGCACCACGATCGCGGTGGCGCACCGGCTCAGCACCCTGCGCCGCGCCGACCGGCTGGTGGTGCTCGACCGCGGCCGCATCGTGGAGATGGGCACGCACGACGAGCTGCTTGCCCGCGAGGGCGCCTACTGGAAGCTCTACCAGGCGCAGCAGCGCCAGGCCGAGGCCGATGCCGAGGCGGCCGTGCAGACGCTGCCGTCTCCGGCGCGGGAGAACGCATGACGAAGGCCGTGAGCGAAAACACGAGCAGGACCGATCAGGCGAGCAGCACCCAGCACTTCTCGCTGGCGCGCGACAGCTTCGGCCGGCTGGTGCTGACCGGCGCCGACGGCATCGCGCACGAGGGTGTGGTGCCGGTGCGGGCCTTCCCGATCTCGTCGCCGAACACCGGGCTGGCAATCATGAGCGCCGACGGTCACGAGCTCGCCTGGGTCGACGACCCGGCCGCGCTGCCGGCCGATGTCGCCGCGCTGATCGCCGAGGAACTCTCGCGGCGCGAGTTCATGCCCGAGATCCGCGCGATCGTCTCGGTGTCCAGCTACATCACGCCCAGCACCTGGAATGTGGAGACCGACCGCGGCAGCGCGAGCTTCGTGCTGGCCGGCGAGGAGCACATCCGCCGGCTGGCCGGGGGCATGTTGCTGATCGCCGACAGCCACGGCGTGCACTTCCTGATCCGCGACCCGAAGTCGCTCGATCGCGCGAGCCGGAAGATCCTCGACCGCTTCCTGTAAAAAAAAAACCGCCGGGCTCTTGCGAGCACCGGCGGCCAGCACGCCGCCCGGGACCGTCCGGGCGACGCCAGGGAGGCGATGACGTCTTACTGCTGCCCGCCCTCGGCGAGCTTGCCGCCGCGCGCGGCACGTGCCGGGGCCGCGGCCGGCTGCACCGGGCCCTGCAGGCCGCTGACCACCTGCCAGGCCATGGCCACGGCGCCCACGATGAACACCACGTCGCCGAAGGTGCGCACCCAGCGCAGGGTCTCGAGCAGCGGCTGCTGCAGGAACTCCTCGCTGCGCGCGTACCACATGCCGACCGTGGCGCTCGCGTGGAACTGGAACAGGCCGATCGGCAGCAGGCTGGTGGCGATCATCAGCACGATGCCCAGGTTCAGCGACCAGAAGGCCACCTTCATCAGCTTCTCGTCGAATACCATCTGCGGGCGCACGTAGCGCAGCACCAGCAGCGTGAAGCCCAGCGCGAGGAAGCCGTACACGCCGAACAGCGCCGCATGCGCGTGCACCGGGGTCGTGTTCAGGCCCTGGATGTAGTACAGCGAGATCGGCGGGTTGATCATGAAGCCGAAGACGCCCGCGCCCAGCATGTTCCAGAAGGCGACCGCCACGAAGCAGTAGAGCGGCCACTTCAGGTTCTGCATCCACGATGCGCGCTCGCGCAGCCGCCAGTTCTCCCAGGCCTCGTGGCCCAGCACCACCAGCGGCACCACTTCCAGCGCGCTGAAGGTGGCGCCCACCGCCATCACCGGCGTGGTGGTGCCGGAGAAGTACAGGTGGTGGAAGGTGCCCGGCACGCCGCCCAGCATGAACAGCGAGGCCGAGGCCAGGCTGGCGGTAGTGGCCATCGAACGCGACACCAGGCCCAGCGTCGAGAAGATGAAGGCCAGCGCCGTGGTGGCGAAGACCTCGAAGAAGCCCTCGACCCACAGGTGAACCACCCACCAGCGCCAGTACTCCATGATCGAGATGTGGGTGCGCTCGCCGTAGAACAGGCCGGCGCCGTAGAACAGGCCGATCGCGATGACCGACGAGGCCAGCAGCGCAAGCAGGTTGCGGTCGCCGGGCTGGCGCAGCGCCGGCACCATGCCGCGCAGCATCAGCACG
>MEEC01000242.1 GCA_001724315.1 Lautropia sp. SCN 70-15
GACCAGCCGGCCGGCATTCAGGTCCTCGCCCACCTCCCCCATCGACCGCCAGGCCAGGCCGCGCCCGGCGACCGCCCAGTCGCGCAGCACCGCGCCGTCGTTGCAGGCCATGGCGCCCTGCACCCGCATCGACACCAGCTGCCCGTCGATGACGAACTGCCAGCCGCGCGCCTGGTTGCCGTAGGTACCGAAGGTCAGGCAGTCGTGCGCGGCCAGGTCCTTCGGTTCGGCCGGCGTGCCGCGCCGCGCGAGGTAGCCGGGGCTGGCGACCACGACCCGGCGATTGTCGGCGAGCTTCAGCCCCACCAGGCTGGAGTCGTCGAGCGCGCCGATGCGGATCGCCAGGTCGATCCCCTCGTTGACGATGTCGGTCAGGCGGTCCGTCAGGTCCAGCGACACGGTGACATCGGGGTGCGCGTCCAGGAAGGCGGGCAGCAGCGGCGCGACGTGCGCGCGGCCGAATCCGGCCGGCGCGGTCACGCGCAGGTGGCCGCTGGCCTTGACGCCGCCCAGCGACACCGAGGCCTCGGCGTTCTGGAAGTCGTTCAGGATCCGCTGGCTGTCCTCGAGGAAGGCGCTTCCCTCGAAGGTGAGGGTGATCCGGCGCGTGGTGCGCACCAGCAGCTTCACGCCCAGGCGCTCCTCGAGCGCGTCGATGCGCCGGCCGATCACTGCCGGCGCCACGCCCTCGGCCTGCGCGGCGGCCGACAGGCTGCCGCGGGTGGCCACGGCCACGAAAGTCTCCAGCTGCTTGAAGCGGTCCATGCCGCGATTATCGCCTCTGGCGCGAGGGCGGCGAGCTCACTACACTCGGTGCGCGAGGCTCCACCCACGGACATTCGAAACGGATGAAGGATTCGCTGCCGGCGCAGCCTGCCCACTCGGTCTGGCGACGCCTGTTCCTGCTGCTCGCCTGCGTGGCGGGCGGGCTCGTCGTCGGATTCGCCGGGTTGCGCGTGACCGGGAGCAGCGCCTGGTTCCTGGCGGTGCCGGTGTTCGTTGCGGCCGCCTGGCTTTGGGTGGCCAATCCGGAAGACTGCGCGCCCTGCCGCGGGCCGGGGGCGCCGGGCCGATGAAGCCGCTGATCGCCTTCTACCGGGGCGCCGGCCGCGATCACCGGGGCCGCACGCTCGACGAGATCCTGCGCCACGACGACGACTGGCTCGAGCGCACCCACGACTTCGTGCAGTGGCTCTTCCCGCTGCGCGAGCCGAGCGGCGCGAATCCGTTCGCGCCGCTGGTCGACGACGAGATCCGCGACGCCTTCGACGCCGACGCGGCCCTGCGGGCGAGCTTGCTGGCGAGCCTGGACCGGATGCTGGCCTTCTACGGGCTGGTGCGCAGCGCGGACGGCATCGTGAAGTCGCCGGACTGGCCCGAGCGCAAGCGCAACTGGTTTCTCGCCAGCACCCACAATGACCTGCGGATCACCCGCATCCTCAAGAGCCTGTCGCTCCTGGGCCTGCGAGAGTGGGCCGAGCGCCTGCTCGGCTGCCTCGAGACGCTGCGGGTGGCCGAACCCGACTGCGGGATCGGCGCAACCGCCTTCGGCTACTGGCGCGACGCGCTGCGCCGTCCTTCCTGAACGACCATGAGCGAGCTCGTCTTCGTCTACGGCACCCTGAAGCAGGGGTTCCCGAATTTCCACGTCAATCGAGGGCGCCGGGTGCCCGGCGAGTTCGTGACGCGCGCGGCCTATCCGCTCTACGTGGTCGGCGACATCCGGGTGCCCTGGCTGGTCGACCGGCCGGGCTCGGGGCACCGGGTGGCGGGCGAGTTGTACCGGGTGGACGCCGAGGCGCTCGCGCTGATGGACGCGCTCGAGCAGGTCGACGAACCCGGGTGGTATCGTCGCGTGGCAATCGAGGTCGAGGCGCGCGGGGCGTCCGGCGGGGAAACCGTGAAGGCCTTCGTCTACTTCGGCTGCGCGGAGCGCCTGGAGCGCATCGTCGTGCACGCGGGTCCGATCGCCGAGTACACCGAGCACCTCGCCCGCAGTTACCGGGACGGCGACTTCCGGGCGGAAGCCGAACACGAGCCGCACGTGGTAGCCGGGGACTCGACCGCATCCGGCCCGATCGAGAACGGGCCGACCTGAAGCGACGAAGGAGGAAGGCATGGCGATCCGGATAGTCAGGCTCGGCGCGCCGCGGGCGCCCGGCGAAGGGCTGCGCATCGGCACCGTGCGCAGGCCGCCGCGCGGCGTGCCCAGGGCCGAGTTCGCGTCGCGCGACTTCTACGACGTCTGGTTCCCGAACCTCTCGCCCAGCGCCGAGCTGGTGGCCGAGGCGCTGCACGCGCAAGACGATCGCCAGTGGGCGGCCTTTCGCCGCAAGTTCCGCGCGGAGATGAACCGGCCGGAGCCGAGCCGCGAACTGGACCTGCTCGCGGCCCTGTCCGGCCAGGCCAACTTCGCGATCGGCTGCTACTGCGAGGACGAGGCCCGCTGCCATCGCTCGGTGCTGCGCGAGCTGCTGGCCGAGCGCGGCGCGCGGATCGCGGACGAACCCGAGGGCGGCCGCAGGGTCAAGGAGAAAGCATGACGAGGCAGAAGGCATGACGAGACGACTGATCAGCTCCGGGTCGACCTTCGAACGGGAGATCGGCTATTCGCGCGCGGTCGTCGACGGCGACTGGGTGTTCGTGTCGGGCACCACCGGCTTCGACTACGCCACGATGACCATCTCCGGCGACGTGGTCGAGCAGGCCGAGCAGTGCCTGAAGAACATCGAGGCGGCATTGCGCGAAGCGGGCGCCGCGATGCGCGACATCGTGCGGGTCGTCTACGTGCTGCCGAACGCCGCCGACTTCCCGGCCTGCTGGCCGGTGCTCAGGAAATGGTTCGGCGACATCCGGCCGGCCGCGATGATGATCTCGGCCGGCCTGGCCGATCCGCGGATGAAGATCGAGATCGAGGTCACCGCGCGCCGGCAGGCCGGCGCCTGAGCCCTACATGCCCACGTAGCGCCCCGGCCGGTGGTTGATCGCCAGGGTGAGGTTCAGCGTGACGGCGCCCACCAGCGAGATCGCCACGATCGCCGGCGGGATCGCCAGCAGCGAGAGGAGCAGCACCGCGGCGTCGAGCCCCAGCTGTGTCCATCCGGCCCGCCAGCCCAGGCGCTCCTGCAGGTAGAGCGCCAGCACGTTGAAACCGCCCAGGCTGCCGCGGTGCCGGAACAGGATCAACAGGCCCACGCCGACCAGCAGCCCGCCCACCGGTGCCGCGTAGCCGGGGCTCGCGCTGCCCAGGTCCAGGAGCGGTCGCTGCAGCTCGCTGACCGCCGACAGCAGGGTGACCGCCGCCACCGTCTTCAGCGTGAAGCGCCAGCCCATCCGGAAGACCGCGAGCAGGAAGAAGAGCAGGTTCACCAGCAGGAAGGCCGGGCCGAATCCGAGCGAGGTCCGGTAGGAAAGCAGCAGGGCCAGCCCGGCGGTGCCGCCGGTCATCAGCCCCGCGTTCTCGAACAGGGCCACGCCGAGCGCGACGAGGACCGTGGCGGACACGAAGGCGATCGCGTCCTCGATCGCCGTGTGGCGCAACGAGTCGGGAGCCGGGCCCAGGCCGGGACCGGCGGCAGGGGTCGGGGGCGGGGCAGGGCGAGGGGCAGGATTCATCGTTCGGGGTGGCGAGCCTTCCGGATTCTGTCACGGCACCCATGGCGCCGGCCCCTGCCTTTCGCGCGGACGCTTGATCGTGGTCTATGCTCGACGCATGGCCGGAGCATCGCTCCGACGCGCGAAACCGTTGCGGGAGATTCACGATGGACCAACGACCCAAGGCAGTGCCCACGGTGCAGGTATCGAACGAGCGGGTGCAGGTGACCGAATGGCGCTTCCCGCCCGGCGCCGAGACCGGCTGGCATCGGCACGAGATGGACTACGTGGTCGTGCCGATCACCGACGGCCGGCTGCTGCTGGAAACGCGCGACGGCAACCTGGAGGCCGAGCTGGTGCTCGGTCGAAGCTACGCCCGGGCCGTCGGCGTGGAGCACAACGTGGTGAACGCCAGCCCGCACGAGGTCGCATTCGTCGAGATCGAGGTCCGCTGACGCCAACAGGGGCGCGCCGATGCGGGCGGGAATGAAGGGCGATCGGCGCTCGTTCGAGATCGTCGAGGGCTGGCGCCCGGGCGCCCTCGGCCGGATCGTCGAGTTGCACGGCGACTACTACCACCGCCAGGCCGGCTTCGGGCTGTTCTTCGAGGCCAAGGTCGCGCGCGAGCTTGCGGAATTCCTCTGCCGGAGCCGACCCGGCCGCGACGGGCTCTGGCTCGCGCTGGTCGACGGCCGGGTCGAAGGTTCGATCGTGATCGACGGCATCGCCGCGACCGACCGTGGCGCGCACCTGCGCTGGTTCGTCGTGTCCGATCGCCTTCGCGGGCAGGGGGCCGGCCATGCCCTGATCGCGGCGGCGCTGGCGTTCTGCCGCGCGAATCGCTGGCCGAGCTGCCATCTCTGGACCTTCGCGGGGCTCGATGCGGCGCGGCACCTGTACGAGAAGCACGGCTTCGTTCTCGCGGAGCAGCGTCGCGGCGCGCAGTGGGGGGTGGAGGTCTCGGAGCAACGCTTCGAGATGGCGCTCGGGCGGCAACGGCCGGAAGCGGTTTGCCAAGGGTGACGCCTCACGCGTCTTCGGCGAAAATGCTTAGCCATTCGCCCGCAAACCGGCAAGAGACGAGAACGCGCTCGATGAAACGCGCCGCAATGGAAAAGGCACGCACCCTCACCACCTGGAAGCGCCACCTGTCCCGGCACGCGCCGGCCGAGCGCGCCTGCCGCTGCGAGCAGCAGCCGGGGCGCTTTCGCAAGGGCGAGCGGGCCGGCGGCTGCGGGCGGCCCCGTTGCTGGCTCTGCCACGGCGACAAGCTGGCCGGCATTCCGCGCCCGGGCCTGCGCAGGGCGCTGCAGGCCGCCACCGAGGGCTTGCGCGAGCTCGCCGAATGACCGGCCGCGGCGAGAGCTGGTCCGGGCGCGTCGGCTTCATCCTGGCCACGATCGGCTCCGCGGTCGGCATCGGCAGCGTCTGGAAGTTCCCCTACGAAGTCGGCGCCAACGGCGGCAGCGCCTTTCTGCTCTTCTACCTGATCGGCCTGGTGGCGATCGTGATGCCGCTGATGCTGGCTGAATTCGCGATCGGCCGGCGCGGGCGCGGCGATTCCTCGGTCAGCATCGCCGTGGTGGCGCGGCAGGCCGGGGCAGGGCGCGCATGGACCCTGGTCGGGGTGTTCGGCGTGCTCACCGGTTTCCTGATCCTGAGCTTCTACTCGGTGATCGGGGGCTGGACGCTCGGCTACGCCATCCAGATGGTGCACGACGGTCTGCCCGGCGCCGATCCGGCGGCGGTGGCCGGGCGATTCGAGCGCTTCCTGTCCTCGCCCGGCCGGCTGGCCTTCCTGCACGCGCTGTTCATGGGGGCCACCCTGTTCGTGGTGGCGCGCGGCATCAGCGGCGGCATCGAGACCGCCGCAAAGGTGCTGATGCCGCTGCTCACCGTGCTGATGCTGGGACTGGCCGGCTGGGCGATGCTGCAGGGCGACGTCCGTGCCACCATCGAGTTCCTGTTCCGGCTCGACACCTCGTACCTGAACGCCGGCACCGCGCTCGAGGCGCTCGGGCTCGGCTTCTTCTCGATCGGCGTGGGCCTCGGGCTGATGATCACCTACGCGGCCTACAGCGGCGCGGAGATCAGCCTGACCGAGGTGGCGGTCGTCTCGGTCGTGGCCGACACGGCGATCTCCTTTCTCGCCGGCTTCGCGGTCTTCCCGATCGTGTTCGCCTACGGGCTCGATCCGGCCAGCGGCCCCGGCCTGGTTTTCGTGACGCTGCCGCTGGCCTTCGCCCAGATGCCCTTCGGCACGCTGGCGGCCTGGACCTTCTTCGTGCTGCTCTTCGTGGCCGCGCTGGCTTCGGCGATCTCGCTGCTCGAGCTGGTGGTGGCGCTGCTGGTGCGCCGCGCCGGCATGCGCCGGCCGGTGGCCGCGCTGCTCGCCGCCGGCGCCTGCTACCTGATGGGGCTGGCCACCGTGTTCTCCTTCAACCTGTGGGCGCAGTGGCGTCCGCTGGCTGGCGTGGCGGGTCTCGCCGATGCGAGCTTCTTCGACCTGCTGGACCAGCTGACCTCCAACCTGATGCTGCCGATCGGCGGGATGCTGATCTCGATCTTCGCCGGCTGGGTGATGCCGCGCGAGCTGCTGGCCGCGGAACTGGGTATCGGACCGCGCGCCGGCGCGGCGCTGGCGCTCCTGCTGAAATTCGTGGTGCCGCTCGGAATCGGCGCGGCCACCCTGTTCGCGCTGCGGGGCTGAGACCATGGGCTGGCTCGCGACCAAGTACCTGCTGACCGCCGCGGTCGTCGTCGCGGTGTCCGAGCTGGCGCGTCGCAGCGACCGGATCGGGGCGCTGGTGGCGTCGCTGCCGCTGGTCACCCTGCTCGCCCTGGTCTGGCTGCACGTCGAGCGCCAGCCCGACGAGAAACTCGCGAATCACGCCTGGTACACCTTCTGGTACGTGATCCCCACGCTGCCGATGTTCCTCGTCTTCCCGCTGCTGCTGCCGCGCATCGGCTTCTGGCCCACGCTTCTGGCCTGCGTGGCGCTCACGATCGGCTGCTTCGCCGCCTTCGGCCTGCTGGTCCGCCGCTTCGGGATCGAGCTGTTCTGAAGGCGCCGACCCGACGCCACCCCGCACCAAACACCCAAGAGAGGAGATCCATCCCATGAAGATTCGCGAACTCGCATCCGGCCTGCTGTTCCCCGAGGGGCCGGTGGCCATGGACGACGGTTCGGTGCTGCTGGTGGAGATCGGACGCGGCACGCTTACCCGCGTGAGCGCGGACGGCAAGGTGTCGGTGGCGGCGGATCTGGGCGGAGGCCCCAACGGCGCGGCGATCGGCCCCGACGGCGCGGTCTACGTCTGCAACAACGGCGGCTTCCGTTTCCACACCGAGGCCGACGGCTGCTTCAGGCCGGTCGCCCAGGCCGACGATTACTCCGGCGGCCGGATCGAGCGGGTGAACCTGGCCACCGGCCGCTTCGAGCGGGTGCTCGATGCGGTGGACGGCGTGCCGCTGCGCGGCCCGAACGACCTGGTCTTCGACGCGCAGGGCGGGCTCTGGTTCACCGACCTGGGCAAGGTCCGCGAGCGCGAGATGGACCGCGGCGGGGTCTTCTTCACCCGCCCCGACGGCAGCGGCGCGGTGGCCGTCGCGCGCCCCGCGATGACGCCCAACGGCATCGCGCTGTCGCCGGACGGCAAGACCGTCTACTACGCCGAGACCGAGGGGGCCCGGCTGTGGGCCTTCGACATCACCGGGCCGGGCCAGGTGCGGCGCGACCCCTGGCCGTCGCCGCACGGCGGCCGCCTGGTCGCGGCGGCGCCGGGCGGCCACTACCAGCGCTTCGATTCGATCGCGGTCGACGCCTTCGGCAACGTCTGCGTGGCCACGCTGCTGCACGGCGGGATCACGGTGATCTCGCCCGACGGCAGCCTGGCCAGCCACGTGCCGCTGCCCGACCGCTACACGACCAACCTGTGCTTCGGCGGCAAGGACATGCGCACCGTGTACGTGACGCTGTCCGGCGTCGGCAAGCTGATCGCGATCGACGATTGGCCGGTGCCGGGGCTGCGCCTGAACTTCAACGCCTGAGGCGGGTCAATCGGCAGCGACCCGCCAAGCGGGTCGGCCGGCGACTGCCCATCAGCCGGGTCAGGCGGCCGGGCGCGCGTCCCTGGCCAGCAGGTCGATCAGCTCGGGCACCGCGGCGCCGCCCAGGCCGGCGGCGACCGCGCCTTCCAGCGTCTGGCGGATGCCCTGCGCGGTGGCCATGCTCGCGCCCATCTCGCCGGCCATCGTCGTGTAGTAGCCGATGTCCTTCAGGGCGTTGGAGATGGAGAAGCGGAAGGCCGCGATCTCCTTCGACTCGATGTAGGGCCGCAGGCGCTCCAGCACCACGCCGCCGCCGCCGCCCTTGGCCAGGACCTCCATGAACACGTGCGGATCCACGTTCGCGCGCTGCGCGCAGGCAGCCGCCTCGGCCAGCACCGCCGAGAAGCCCAGCGACACGTAGTTGTGCAGCAGCTTCATCCGGTGGCCGGCGCCGACCGGCCCCGCGTGCACGATGTTCTCGGCGAAGCAGGCGAGCAGCGGGCGGATCTCGGCGAACAGCGCCGCCTCGCCGCCCACCAGCAGGTTCAGCCGGCCTTCGGCGGCTTCCTTCGGGGTGCGGGTCATCGGCGCGTCGATGAAGCGGCCGCCGGCCTTCGCCACCGCGTCGGCGATCTTCAGCGTGGAGGAGGGGATCGCGGTCGAGCAGTCCACGATGAGGGTGCCCGGCCGCAGCGACTCGAGCAGGCCGCCGGCCTGGAACAGGACGCTCTCGACCTCGGGCGAGCCGGTCACGCACAGGATCACCACGTCGGACTCGGCGGCGAGCGCGGCGATGGAGGGCATCGGCCGCGCGCCCGCCGCGACCAGCGCATCGACCGGCTGGTTGCCCGGATGCTCGAGAAAAGCCAGCGGATGGCCGTGCTTCACGATGTTGCTGGCGATGCCGTGGCCCATCATCCCGATGCCGATCATGCCGATCCGCCTGGTGGCTGCGTTCATTTCCGGGTCTCTCCCTTGGTTCTGCCGTGGTTGGGCGCGCCGGCGGCTGGGGCCGCGCGCGAAGTCCGCACTTTAACGCCGCCGGAACGGCCGCGCCGGCCGTGTGCGCGCTTCGCGCGATAATCCGGACTCGTCCCTGCCTGCGCGCCCCGATGCCTGTCGAGACCCTGTCCGCCTTCTTCGCCGCTTCCGTTCTGCTCGGCCTGTCGCCGGGACCGGACAACCTCTTCGTGATGATGCAGTCGGCGATGCACGGCCGGGCGGCCGGCCTGCGCGTGGTGCTGGGCCTGTGCACCGGCTTGCTGGTGCACACGGCGGCGGTCGCGGCCGGGCTCGCGGCGGTGTTCGCCGCCTCGGAAATTGCCTTCCAGGCCCTGAAGGCGGCGGGCGCGCTCTACCTGCTCTGGCTCGCCTGGCAGGCCTTCAGCGCGCCGGTGGACGCGCCTCCCGAGGGCAGCGCGCCGCGGCTCGCTGGCTGGGCGCTCTATCGGCGCGGCGTGCTGATGAACCTGACCAATCCCAAGGTCTCGATCTTCTTCCTGGCCTTCCTGCCGCAGTTCGCCGACCCGGCTCGCGGGCCGCTGGCCGCGCAGATCGTGCTGCTCGGCGCGGTCTTCATCCTGGCCACGCTGCTCGTGTTCGGCGCGATCGCCTGGTTCGCCGGCTCGCTGGGCGGCTGGCTCAGGCGCTCGCGGGCCGCGCGCCGGGCCTTGAACCTGGCCGCCGGCACCGTGTTCGCCGCGCTCGCGGCCAGGCTTGCCTTCGTGCAGCGCTGAGCCCGGCGCGCTCCGCCATCCCCAGTCCGACGGAGACCTGCTTGTCCGCCGAAGCCCCCCGCATGCCGCCGATCGACACCCGGCAGCGCGTCTACGAGGTGCTCACCGGCGAGGACCAGGGCCGCGTCTGCAAGGACATTCCGGATTCGGCCTGTCGCGAGCAGCCGCGCAACTTCCTCACCCATGTGCTGAGCCTTGCGGCCACCAAGACCGCCGACGGCCTGGCCGACCCCAAGCTGGTGCTCGCCTGGCTGCTGGGCGCGACCGGCGCGCCCGCCTTCATGACCGGCCTGCTGGTGCCGATCCGCGAGGCGGGCGCCTTGCTGCCGCAGCTGGTGATCGCCGCGTCGATCCGCTCGCTGCCGGTGCGCAAGTGGGTCTGGGCGATCGGAAGCATCGTGCAGGGCGCGGCGGCGATCGGCGTGGGCCTGGCCGCCTTGCTGCTCCAGGGCGCTGCGGCCGGCTGGACGATCCTGGGCCTGCTGCTGATGCTGGCGCTGGCGC
>MEEC01000243.1 GCA_001724315.1 Lautropia sp. SCN 70-15
GGCCGCGCTGGCGCGGAAGCCCTCGTCGGCGCGGATCAGGATCGGCACGCGGCGGCCCGCCTCGACCAGCGAGCCCGCGTCCTGGCCCTGCACCACGGTGCGCAGCGACGACTCGATCTCGTCCACCGAGAGGCCCAGACGCCCGGCAGCGAGGCGGTCTATCCGCACCCGCAGGTACTGCATGCCCTCGTTCTTTGCGGTGAACACGTCCTCGGCCCCCGGGATCTCGCCGAGCAGCTTCTCGATCCGGGCGGCAACGCCGGCAAGCTCGCGCAGGTCGTTGCCGAAGACCTTGATGGCCACGTCGCCGCGCACGCCGGTCAGCATCTCCGACACCCGCATCTCGATCGGCTGGGTGAAGGTCGCCTGCACGCCCGGGAAGTCGGCCGCCACGGCACGCAGCTGGTCGGTGAGCCAGGCCTTGTCCGGCCGGCGCCATTCGGCGATCGGCGCCAGCACCAGGAAGCTGTCAGTCTGGTTCAGGCCCATGGGATCGAGGCCGAGCTCGTCGGAGCCCGAGCGGGCCACGATGCTGCGGACTTCGGGCACGCGCTCGAGGATGGCCCGCTGGATCCGCGTGTCGATCTCGACCGTCTGCTCCAGGCCGATCGAGGGCAGCTTCTCCAGCTGCATGATGATGTCGCCCTCGTCCATGGTCGGCATGAAGCTCTTGCCGACCAGGACGTAGGCGCCGCCGGCCAGCAGCAGCAGGGCCAGCGCCGCCGCGAAGACTGCGCGGGAGTGGGCCATCGCCCAGGCCAGGGCCGGACGATAGATCGCGTCGAGCTTGCGCACCAGCCAGGGCTCGTGGGCCGGGCCGCGCCTGAGCAGCAGCGAAGCGAGCACCGGGATCGCGGTCAGGGCGAGCACCAGCGACACCGACAGCGCATAGACGATCGACAGCGCGACCGGGATGAACAGCTTGCCCTCGAGCCCCTGCAGCGTGAGGAGCGGCAGGAACACGATCACGATGATGCACACGCCCGAAGTGACCGGCACCGCGACCTCGCGCACCGCGCGATAGACGAGGTGCAGGGTCGACAGCGGCGCGAGCGCGCCGCCCTCGGCCAGCCGGGTCTCGACGTTCTCGACGACCACGACCGAAGCATCCACCAGCAGGCCGATCGCGATTGCCAGACCGCCCAGGCTCATCAGGTTCGCCGAGAGACCGGTGTAGCGCATCAGCACGAAGGTGCCGAGCGCCGCCAGCGGCAAGGTGAGCGCCACCACCAGGGCCGCCCGCAGATTGCCGAGGAAGGCCACCAGCAGCACCAGCACGAGGACGATCGCCTCGAGCAGCGCGCGCGACACCGTCCCGATCGCGCGCTCGACCAGCGTGGACCGGTCGTAGAAGGGCTCGATGCTCGTGCCGGCCGGCAGGCTCGCCGAGAGCTCCGCCAGCCGCGCCTTCACGCCATCGATCACCGCCTGGGCGTTGGCGCCGCGCAAGGCCAGCACGAGGCCTTGCACCGCCTCGCCGCCCCCGTCGCGGGTCACCGCGCCGTTTCGCGTGAGGCTGCCGATGCGCACATGGGCGACGTCGCCCACCCGCACCGGAACGTCGTCGCGCCGATCGATGACGATCTCGGCCAGGTCTTCCACGCCGACGACCGCTCCCTCGGCGCGGACGATGAGCGCCTCCTCGCCATCCGCGAGCCGGCCGGCGCCATCGTTGCGGTTGTTGCGCTCCACCGCGCTTCGGAGCTGATCGAGGCCGATGCCGCGCGCTGCGAGAAGCTGCGGATTGGGCACGATCTCGAAGGCCCGGGAGTGCCCGCCGAGGCTGTTGACGTCGGCCACGCCGGGAATCGTGCGCAACTGCGGGCGGATCACCCACTCGAGCAGCGTGCGCTTCTCCTCGAGGGACAGCGGACCCTCGATCGTGAACATGAACATCTCGCTGAGCGGCGTGGTGATCGGGGCCAGGCCGCCGCTGGCCTGGGGCGGAAGCGCGTCCATCGCGGCCGCCAGGCGTTCGGCCACCTGCTGCCGGGCCCAGTAGATGTCGGTGCCGTCCTCGAAGTCGAGGGTGAGGTCCGTGAGGCCGTACTTCGAGACCGCGCGCAGGATGCGCTGCCTCGGGATGCCGAGCAGCTCCTGCTCGATCGGCAGGGTGATCCGGCTCTCGACCTCCTCGGGCGTCATGCCGGGCGCCTTCACGATGATCTTGACCTGGGTCGTCGAGACATCCGGAAAGGCGTCGATCGGCAGCGCCCGCATCGATACGACGCCCGCGCCCACGAGCAGGGCGGTCAGGACCAGCATCAGCAGCCGCTGGGTCAGCGCGAATTCGATGATCCGGGACAGCATCGCGCTCAGTCTCCCGAGCCGTTACCGAGCGCGGCCTTCAGCTGGCTCGTGCCCCGAGAGACGACCCGGTCGCTGGCGTCGAGGCCGCCCCTGACCACTCTCTCCTCGTCAGAGCCGGAGACCAGTTCGACCGGAATCACCACGTAGCGCCCGTTGCGCTCGGCGAAGACCACGGGCCGCGAGTCGCTGCCGGCGAGCCTGACGAGCGCGCTGCCCGGGATGCGCCAGGCGGGGCGGCCGCCGTCGCGCGGACGGACGGCGATCTCCGCCTCGACCTGCTGGCCCGGGTTGAGCGTGGCGAGGCGCGTGTCGAGCTGCGCGCGCACCACGATCGTCTGGCCGCTGCCGACGGCGCGCCCGACCGCGATCACCTTGCCCTCCGAGCCGCTCGCGGGAATCCGCACGGCCAGTCCCGCCGCCAGGCCGTCGGCGAGCGCGACCGGCACGTCGATCTCGAGCGCCAGCGGTTCGAGCCGCGCCACCTGGAACAGCGTGGTCGCCGGCTCGACCCGTTCCCCGGCGCGCACCTGCTGCGACAGCAACACGCCGTCGATCGGCGATTTCACCGTCAGCTCGGCGCTGCCGCCTGGGGCGGCGCCGGCCAGCTGCAACAGGGCGCGTCGCTCGGCGAGCAGCGCCGCGGCCTGCCGCTCGGCGGCGCGGCTGGCCTCGACCCGGGATGCGGGGATCAGACCCTCCGAGAACAGGGCCTGGTCGCGTGCGAGCGCCCGTGCCGCCCGATCGCGCTCGGCGCTCGCCTGGACGAGGTCGCGGCGCAGACCGATCAGCTCGGCGCTGGACAAGGTCGCGAGCGGCTGTCCGGCCTTCACCGAGTCGCCTGTGCCGACCAGGACCGCGGTGACGAGCGCGCTCACCGGGGCGGCGACGAAGCGCAGCTGTGCGTTGGGCACCGTCACGTGGGCCGGCAGGTGACCCAGCCAGCCGGAATCGGCGCTCAGGACCGGCGCGGTCTGGATGCCGGCTGCGGCGAAGCGGGCGACCTCGAGCGATGCCGGAGTTGCCGATGATCGGGGAGCTGCCGCCGATCGTGGAGCTGCCGAAGATGGGGTAGATGCCGACACCGCGGGGGAGGCCGAGGATCTGGGCGGTTCGGCCGCCCGGACGAGACCCGCGTTCGAGAGCGGGCCGGCCGTCGACGCGGCGAGCAGGAGGGCGAGAAGGCGGTAGGAATCCATGAGGCGTGCGGGCATGAGTTCGAGGCACCGGGTTGGTGTCGGACTCTATGACCGCGATCCTGAAACCAGGCTGAACGCGGGCCCGGATCGACGCGGACCCGCATTGCGGCGAGAATGCCGGCAACGGCCCGTGCGGATGCGGGCGAATCGTGGATGCCAGCGACGCACCAGCGACATGAGCACGGAAAGCTGCCGGGGCGCCCCGGGCAAGATCGTCCCCGTAATCGACCGGAACCGCTGCGAGGGCAAGGCGGCCTGCGTCGCCGTCTGCCCCTGCGGCGTGTTCGAGATCCGCGTGCTTTCGAGCGAGGACCGGGCGTCACTCACGTTGCGCGGTCGGCTGAAGGCCTGGGCGCACGGCGGCAGGCAGGCCTACGTGGCGCGCCCCGACGATTGCCACGCCTGCGGCCGCTGCGTGCCCGCCTGCCCCGAGGGCGCGATCTCCCTGGGCAGGGCGACCTGAGGGCCGCACCCGTGACCTGAGGGCCGAACCCGCGCTCAGGCGAACACGTGCGCCAGCACCAGCTGCTTGAAGGCGGTGGCCTCGACGTTTCCTGCCGGCAGCAGGTCGCCGCGCGAGCTGATCACCAGCGGGCCGTGCGCCGGATCGTCGGTGATCCGCCCATGCGAACCCTTCACGAGCCGCACGTCCTTCAGCGAGATCACGTCCATCAGCGTGCGCAGGCCGAGCTTGCGCTTGGCGAGCCGCCAGGCCGTGGCAAGCATCGGCAGGCGCAGCTCGGGATCGACGAACAGCTCCACCGGGTCGTAGCCCGGCTTGCGATGGATGTCGACCGTGCGGGCGAAATCGGGGGCAAGCCGGTCGTCCAGCCAGTAGTAGTAGCTGAACCAGCGGTCGGCCCTGGAGATCGCCACGAGCTCGCCCGAGCGCTCGTGATCCAGGCCGGCGGCGCGCTTGCCGGCCTCGTCGAGGACGGCCTCGACGCCGTCGAGCCGCTCGACGATCGCGCGCACCTCGGCGATGCGCGAGGGATCGTTCACGTAGACGTGCGCGACCTGGTGATCGGCCAGCGCGAAGGCGACACTGGCGCCCGGGTCGAGGATCTCGCGGCCGAACTCCTCCGGCCGGACCTGGATCAGGCCGGCCTCGCGCAGCGCCCGGTTGATGGGGATCGCATCGGAGACCGGCGTGATGCCGTACTCGGACACCACGATCACGTCGCGGCCGCTTGCGTCGGCGAAGTCGATCAGCTTGCCGCACTCGGTGTCGAGCTCGCGCAGGTCGGCCTGCACCCGAGGATGGGCCAGATCGGGTCCGAGGCGCTGCAGGTTGTAGTCGAGGTGGGGCAGGTAGGTCAGGGTCAGCGTGGGATCGCGCGTCTGCATCACGTGCAGCGTGGCATCGGCGATCCAGGCCGTCGACGAGATGTCGGTCATCGGCCCCCAGAACTTGAACAGCGGGAACTGTCCGAGCTTCGCGTCGAGCTCGTCGTGCAGCGCGTAGGGGTGCGCGTAGTGATCGGGAATCTTGCGGCCGTCGGCCGGGTACATGGGACGCGGCGTCGCGCTCCAGTCGGCGCTGGAGTACATGTTGTACCACCAGAACATCTTCGCGCAGGTGAAGGACGGATCGCGGCGCCTGCCCGCTTCCCAGACCTTCTCGCCAGCGACCAGCCGGTTCGACTGCCGCCACAGCCAGATCTCGCTCAGGTCGCGGAAGTACCAGCCGTTGGCCACCGCGCCGTGGCCCGAGGGCGGCAGCCCGGTGAGGAGGGTGGACTGCACGGTGCAGGTGACCGCCGGCGCCACCGTGTCCAGTGGCCTCTGCCCGCCTCGATTCGCGAGACGCCTCAGGTTCGGGGTGTGCTCGCCGACCAGGGCCGGCGACAGGCCGACGGCGAGGATGACCAGGCACGGTTTCATCGGATCGTGGCGCTCCGGGGCAGGCCCGGAGGCCGGGCGGGCAGATTGCGAACCGGGCGAGTGTAATACCATTTGCCTGGGCGTCGGACCGTTGGCAATATCCCTCGAAAACGGCCTCGGCAGGCGTTCTCCAGGCGGCCGAAACCGATCCGAACGTGGGGGGGAAATGAGCGAGCCGGCCCGGAACATTCTTCGCGAATGCCTTCGCGCGCGCCTCGACGCGGAGCAGAATCGCTGGCTCGACGACCAGCTTCGATCGATCGCCGCCGCCCCCACCGACAAGTCCCTGCACGTCGCGCTCGGCATGGCGCCGCGCCGGCTCGGCAAGGCGGCGCTCGCCCCGGCCGCCGAGCCGCTCGCGCGGCTGGCCGCGGAGGTGCCCGGCTGGTCTCTGGAAGGCTGGAGCGTGTCCGACGCGGCACGCGTGCTGATGCTGGCCTCGCTGCCGCCCGAGGGCTTCGCCGAGCGGTTCAGGGGGCTTTGCCAGACCGCCGACGTGGCCGAGTCGATCGCCCTTTATCGCGGCCTGCCCCTCTACCCGAGCTCCGACGCGCTCGAGCACCAGGTGGGCGAAGGCCTGCGAGGCAACGTCCAGGCGGTGTTCGAGGCAATCGCCCACCGCAATCCCTATCCGAGGCAGCGCTTCGACCAGCACCGCTGGAACCACATGGTCCTGAAGGCGCTCTTCATCGGCAGCAGGCTGGCCCCGGTCGTGGGGCTCGACGAACGCGCCAATGAAGAGCTCGCACGGATCATGATCGACTTCTCGCACGAGAGAAGGGCGGCCGGACGGCCGGTTCCGTGGGAGATCTGGCGCTGCGTCGGGCCCTTCGCAAAAGGGGCGATGGTCGACGACCTGGCCCGGGCGCTGGACGACGGCGACTGCTTCCGCGAGGCCGCGGCGCTCGGGTTGTCGGCCAGTCCCGATCCGTCCGCGGCGGCCGCGCTCGACCGCGCGCCCGAGCTGCGCGAGGCCATCGCCCGCGGCGAACTCGACTGGAGCGCGCTGGCCGCCCGCTGCGGCTGAGACGCGCGAATCCGCATCATGCACAGAGACCCCGGAGACGACAGATGATGTTCATCGACCCCCATGCGCACATGGTGTCGCGCACGACCGACGACTACGAGGCGATGGCTGCGGCCGGCGTCGTGGCGGTCATCGAGCCGGCCTTCTGGCTCGGCCAGCCGCGCACCAACGTCGGCTCCTACCTCGACTATCTGTCCACGCTGGTCGGCTTCGAGCGCTTCCGCGCCGGCCAGTTCGGCATTCGCCACTACTGCACGATCGGCCTGAACTCGAAGGAGGCGAACAACGAGGCGCTGGCCGAGGGGGTCATGGAGCTGATCCCGCGCTTCGCGCTGAAGGAGGGCGTGGTCGCGATCGGCGAGATCGGCTACGACGAGCAGACCGCGCTCGAGGACAAGTACTTCCGGCTGCAGCTCGACCTGGCGAAGGAGCTCGACCTGCCGGTCATGATCCACACGCCGCATCGCGACAAGAAGCGCGGCACCTCGCGCTCGATGGACGTCTGCATCGAGCACGGTCTGGAACCCTCGAAGGTGGTGATCGACCACAACAACGAGGAGACGGTCCGCGAGTGCCTGGACCGCGGCTTCTGGGCCGCCTTCTCGATCTACCCGAGCACCAAGATGGGCAACGAGCGGATGGTCGAGATCCTTCGCCAGTACGGCGCCCGCCAGATCATCGTGGACTCGGCCTGCGACTGGGGCATCTCCGAGCCGCTCGGCGTGGCCAAGACCGCCCGGCTCGCGCTGCAGCGCGGCATCCCCGAGGATCAGGTCAGGCTGGCCTGCTACCAGAACGCGCTCGATGCCTACGGGCAGAGCGGGCAGATGAAGGAATCCGACTGGCTGAACCCGGTCGACATCGACCAGCGCGCGCTTTACGAAGGCAACTCGATCCTGCGCGGCGGGCGCGAACCGCGTGTCGAGAAGCTCGCCAACCGTCGTTCGATGGACGACCTGATCATCAAGTGAAGGCGCCGGCCGGCCCGGCTTCGCGCCCCTCCGATTTGCGTTGTTCGACTGAAGTCGGCTGATCTATACTGATTTCACGGATCGCGCCGGAAAGGAACTTCGTCGGTGCGCGTCCTGCCGGTGCGGAGGAACCCGTTGCTGGGCTCATCGTTGCGCCGGAACACGAACGCCGGATCCATTCCGGCGAAACAATGATCAGGAGGAGCAATGAGTCCCATCAAACTGGGGGCCGCGCTGGTCGCCGCGCTTGGCATCGCCTTCGGCAGCGGTGCCGCGGTGGCAGGCCCGAAGATCAAGCTGGAGCCCTTCGTCACCAAGGTCAACACGCCGCTGGCCATGGTCCAGCCCCCGGGTGACAACCGGATGTTCGTCATCGAGCAGTTCGGCCGGGTGCGAGTGATCGAGAACGGCAAGATGCTGCCCACGCCCTTCCTCGACATCCGAAGCAAGATCGTCAAGCAGCACCACGATTTCGACGAGCGAGGGCTTCTCGGCATCGCCTTCCACCCGAAGTTCAAGGAGAACGGCAAGTTCTACGTCGCGTTCAGCACGCACCTGGACTTCCAGCAGGATCTCGGCCAGATGCTCTGGTACGACCACAGCAACGTGGTCGAGGAATACACGGTCTCGAAGAGCGACCCGAACATGGCCGATCCGAGCACGGCCCGTCGGATCAGCTCGATCGCCTGGCCGCAGTTCAACCACAACGGCCACTGGATCGGCTTCGGCCCCGACGGCATGCTCTACATCTCCACCGGCGACGGCGGCTACGCGAACGACTGGGGCATCGGCCACAACGTGACCGACGGCAACGGCCAGGACCTGGCCTCGCTGCACGGCAAGATGCTTCGCATCGACGTCGACAAGCGCACCGGCGACAAGCCCTACGGCATTCCCGACGACAATCCGTTCGCCAAGGACCGCAACGCCATGCCCGAGATCTGGGCCTATGGCCTGCGCAACCCGTGGCGCTGCTCCTTCGACACCGGCAGCGGTGCCCTGTTCTGCGGCGACGTGCAGCAGAACAGCTACGAGGAAGTCAGCATCGTGGGCAAGGGGCAGAACATGGGCTGGCGGCGGATGGAAGCCACCCACTGCTTCGACTACACGAAGCCCGACAACCATCCGGCCAGCTGCGACAAGAACGGCCTGACCCTGCCGATCCTGGAGTACAAGAACTGCACGGCCAAGCCCGATGGCTGCATGGGGATCTCGGTCACCGGCGGCTATGTCTACCAGGGCGCGAACGCGGCCTGGAAGGGCAAGTACATCTTCGGCGACTGGAGCAAGTCCTTCGCCGAGATGGACGGGCAGATCTTCGTGGGGACCAAGGGCGCAGACGGCAAGTGGACGATGGAGCTCGCCGAGGTCGTCGGGATGTCGGGCAAGCTGCCCTACATCCTGGCCTTCGCGCAGGACGCCAACGGAGAGGTCTATGCGCTGACCTCCGTGACCACCGGCCCGAACGGCTCGCTGGACACGATCTACAAGATCGTTCCGGCGCAGTGATCGCGGCCTGATCGCCCAGGGGCATCGTCGGCCACGGCCCGCGATGCCCCTGATTGCTTCGAGCCAGTGATTTTTTCCGGGTCCGGCGGCAGCAGCGCCGGACCGTTCCCGATTCGACGAGTTCTGCAGGTGAAAGGCTGATGAGAAAAGGTCTCGCGTTCGCGGCGGTGTCGCTGCTTTTCGTATCTACCGGCGCGCATGCCCAAGGCAAGCCCGCCGAGGAAGAGAAACCGCCGGTCTTCGAGAAGGCCTTCCTGGAAGACCCCGCCAACATCGAGATGGGCAAGCAGGTCTGGCAGCAGCAGTGCCGCCACTGCCACGGTGCCAGCGCCTACCCGGGCAAGGCGCCCAAGCTGGTCCCGGGGCGGATGGACGCCGACTTCATCTACGACCGGGTCACCTACGGCTTCCGGAAGATGCCCGGATGGAAAGACGTCTTCACACAGCAGCAGCGCATGGCGGTCTCGGCCTACATCAAGAGCCACGAGTTCTCGCCCTGAGCGCGTGCCGCGCCAAGGCGGCAGGCACCGGAGCGCCCGCGCGGCGTTCAGGCCCGGCCGACGGCAGCGCCGCCCCGCAGCGAGCTGATCCAGGCGACCAGCAGCACG
>MEEC01000244.1 GCA_001724315.1 Lautropia sp. SCN 70-15
GAGATTTCTTTCGGTGGCGCTCGGCTTGCACAATGCCCCCGATTCGGCCTTGCCGCTCGCCGGCCCTCGGTGTCGTGGCATGCGGGCGCCGGCCCGCCGCCGGGAAGCGTCGCAGCGTTCAGGCCATCGCCGGTTTCGGAGCCCGAAGAGGGCGCAGCAGGCCGGCGCCGCTCGCGCGCTTGAGCAGCCACAGCACGATCGCGGCGTTCACGACGTTCCAGGCGATGCCGTTGACGAAGGCCGCGTCGTAGGAGCCGGTCAGGTCGAAGATCGCGCCGGACAGCCAGCCGCCCAGGGCCATGCCGACCATGGTCGAGGTGATGACCAGGCCGACCCAGGTGCCGGCCAGGCGGGGCGAGAAGTACTCGCGCACGATGATCGCGTAGGACGGCACGATGCCGCCCTGGAACAGGCCGAACAGGATCGAGATCACGTACAGCGAGCCGAGCGTGTCGAAGGGCAGGAACAGGACCAGGGCGATGGTCTGCATGATCGAGCCGAGCAGCAGCGTGCGCAGGCCGCCGATGCGGTCGCAGATCATGCCTGAGATCAGGCGGCTGACGATGCCGAAGCCGAGCATCAGCGACAACATCTCGGCGCCGCGCGCCGGGCCGTAGCCGAGGTCGGCGCAGTAGGCCACGATGTGGACCTGCGGCATCGACATCGCCACGCAGCAGGCCACGCCGGCAATGCACAGCAGGGTGAGCAGCGCGCGCGGGCTCATGCCGAGCGGGCGCTCGGCCGAATGCCCGATGCCCGCGCCAGGGGCCGCCGCCTGCGCCGCGGCCTTTGCCGCCTCGGTGTCGGTGAGCGGCAGCGAGGTCGCCTGCGGCCGGGGCGCGCGCAACATAAGGGCCAGCGGCAGCATCGTGGCCAGGCAGAAGATGCCGATTCCGATGTAGGTGTTTCGCCAGCCGTAGTCCTCGACGAAGGCCTGCACCACCGTCGGCCAGATCGCGCCGCCCAGGTAGTTGCCGGCCGCGCAGATCGCCACCGCGATGCCGCGCCGGCGCAGGAACCAGAACGAGGTGTCGGCCATCAGCGGCGAGAAGGTCGACGAACTTCCCAGGAAGCCGATCACCGCGCCCTGCAGGATCGCGAAGGTGAGCAGGTTCGGCGAAAAGGCGGCCGCGACGAAGCCGACCGACAGGGCCACCGCGCCGAGCACCGCGGGAACGAGGATCCCGAAGCGGTCGGCCAGCCGGCCCATCATGATCCCGCCCAGGCCGAAGCCGATCATCGTGAGCGTGTAGGGCAGCGAGGCCTCGCCGCGGGCCACGCCGAATTCGGCCTGCACCGACGGCAGGACCACGACGACGACGTACATGCCGGCCGCGCCGATGGTCATCAGCGCGAGATTGATGCCCAGGCGGAACCAGGCGTAGCGGGAATCGACTTCGTGGGACATCGGCGGCCGTCTCCTGTCGCCGGCGGGCGGGCCATGGACCAAGCCCGCGCCGGCCGATCCGCCAGTCTAGTCCGGCGCGATACGTGCCGCCCGGACGGCGTTCCGCGAATCGCTCAGGGCAGCATGTCGCTCGAGGCACCGCGTCGCTCAGGGCAGCGCGTCGCCCGGAACCGCCGGCGCCACCTGGTCGAGCTGCGCCAGCACCGGCTCGGTCAGGAAGCGGCTGCGCGCCCCCCAGACGTGCCGGTCGCCCCAGCGCTGCTGGCCGGTCACGTAGAAGGCCTTCGGCTCGAGCAGGTAGAGCGCGTCGCGCGCGCGGGTCACCGCCACGTAGAGCAGGCGCCGCTCCTCCTCGATCGCCAGCGGATCGCCGGTCGCGTACTCGTTCGGGAAGTTGCCGTCGGTCACGTTCAGCACGCAGACCGCGTCCCACTCCTGCCCCTTGGCCGAGTGCACGGTCGACAGGTTGAGCCAGTCTTCGTCGCGCAACGGTTCGCCCGCCAGGTCGCCGGCGGCCTGCGGGGGGTCGAGCGCGAGCTCGGTGAGGAAGCGCTCGCGCGTGCCGAAGCGGGTGGCGATCGCCGCGAGCTGCTCGAGGTCGTTCGCGCGCACCGAGGCGTCGTCGTGCCGGCGCTCGAGAAGCGGCCGGTACCAGGCGAGCAGCGGATCGAACTGCTCCGAAGGCCAGCGGGCGGAAGAATCCGCCAGCGCGGCCATCAGCGAAACGAAGCCGGCCCAGGCCTCGCGGGCCGCCGCCGGCGGCTCGAAGCCGCGCAGCGCGTCGGCCAGCGCGCCTTCCTTCACCTGCTCCAGGCAGCGCTGCGCGTTGGCCGGCCCGAAGCCGGGCATCAGCTGCAGCGCGCGAAAGCCCGCCAGCAGGTTGCGCGGATGCTCGGCCCAGCGCAGCACCGCCAGCAGGTCCTTCACGTGGGCGGCGTCGAGGAAGCGCAGGCCGCCGTGCTTCACGTAGGGCACGTTGCGCCGGACCAGCTCCACCTCGAGCAGGTCGCTGTGGTGCGCGCTGCGGAACAGCACCGCCTGGCGCTTCAGCGGCACGCCTTCCTCGCGGTGACGCAGGACGGTGTCGATCACCCAGTCGGCCTGGGCGCGCTCGTCGGCCACGGTGACGAGCTGCGGCCGGGCGCCGCCCCCGCGGGCGGCCGACAGGGTCTTGGGGAACTTGCGGGCCGCTTCGGCCAGCAATGCGTTGGCCAGGTCGAGCACCGGCTGGACCGAGCGGTAGTTGCGCTCCAGCGTCACCTGCTCGGCGGGCGGGTCGAAGCCGCCCGGGAAGTCGAGGATGTTGCCGACGTCGGCGCCGCGAAAGGCGTAGATGGACTGCGCGTCGTCGCCGACCACGGTCAGACCCTGGCCGTCCGGCTTCAGCGCCCGCAGGATGCGGGCCTGCAGCGCATTCGTGTCCTGGAACTCGTCGACCAGCACCTGGTCGAATCTCGCGCGCAAGCGAGCGCTGACTTCCGGAATGCCCATTGCCCGCTCCCACTCGAGCAGCAGGTCGTCGTAGTCGAGCACCGCGTTGTCGCGCTTGCGCCGCGCGTAGTGCGCGAACAGGGTCTCCAGCTCCGCCCGCCAGTCGGCGCACCAGGGCCAGCCCTGCAGCACCCGGTCCAGCGGCCAGCCGGTGTTGGCCTGCAGCGAGTGGATCGCCAGGCAGGCCTCCTCGCGCGGGAAGCGTTTCTTCGTGGCCGAGAAGCCGAGCTCGTGGCGGATCGCGTCGATCAGGTCGGCGGCGTCGCCGCGGTCCAGGATGCCGAAGGCCGGATCGAGCCCGATCGCCCCGGCGTGCTCGCGCAGCAGGCGCGCCCCGACGGAATGAAAGGTGCCGGCCCAGGGCAGGCGGATGGCAGCCGCGGCGGGCAAGGGCCGGCCCGCCCGTTCGGACAGCGCCCTGGCCACGAGCCGGCCCGCCCGCCGGGTCATCTCGGCCGCCGCGCGCCGGCTGAAGGTGAGCAGCAGGATCCGCTGCGGATCGACGCCCGCCATGACCAGGTGCGCCACGCGATGGGCGATGGTCAGGGTCTTGCCGGTGCCGGCCCCCGCGATGACGAGCAGCGGCGATGAACGGAATCGACCGTCGGGCCCGGTCTCGCCCCAGCAGGCGGCACGGCGCTGGGCGTCGGTCGCCACGTCGGCGGCGGCGCGGGGGCGCGCCCCCCTGAAGGCGGATTCGGTGACTTCGACGGACATGGTCGCGAGTCTATCGCGACCACTGTGGATTCATCCATGAGCCAGGCCCAGCAGCCTGAACAGTTGCGCCTTGCGGTCGCAGCCTGTCTTCGCGTAGATGGCCGCCAGATGGTCCTTCAGCGTGTGCTGGCTGATGCCGAGGCAGGCCGCGGCGTCGGCACCCCGGTCGAAGCGGGCGAGCGCGTCGAGCGCTCGGGCTTCCGCCGCGCTCAGCCCGAAGGCCTCCGCCAGCCATCCGGGTTCCGGGCCACAGGCCGGGCTCAGCAGCCGGCCGATCCGGAAGCGTCCGTCGGCTGGTAGCAACCTCAGAAGCATGCGCTGATCGCCGTCGAGCATCACGCCGACGTGCCGCTCGCCCCGGCACTGCAACGCCGCATCGAGGCGCGCCGCAGCGCCTGCCGAACCGCACACAAGGCGTGTTCGGCCGCTCGGCTCTCGCCGGAGATGAACGCGGGGCGAAGCGTCGATCATGGCGACCGCGGTCCGGCTCGCCCAGCCGACATCGCCATGCGCGCCGAACACGAGCAGCGCCTGGCTCAGCTGGTCGGACAGCACGTCCGCGGAAGGCATTGCGCCACCGTCGGTGTGCCGCCAGGGGCCATCACGCGACCACGCGGCGCGCCCGTCGCTCCCGCCCGGAACGTTGGCAAAGGTGCTCATGGGGGCCAGGCTCATGTCGGTCATGTCGGTCTCCTGTCTGGTCGGCCTCGGGTTCGATTCGATCCGGTCGCAGGACTCGCCACCCCCGCCGAGGTCGGGGACGGCCCTCCACGCGGAGTGTCCAGCCGCCTCGTGCCCGGCGAAATCCGTCCGATGGGCAGGCCGGCGACCGGGCGCGCGCGGCCTGCCTCCCGATCGGGCTAGCCAATCGGCCTGTTCCAAACCGCGCCGCTTCCGGATAAGGTGCGCCTGACGATCCCGCCGGGCTGCGATCCGGCGTCGCTGGAGCGGCTACGATGCGCATGCTTCTGATCGACGATCACTCGCTGTTCCGGAACGGCCTGAAGTTCCTGCTTTCCGATCTCGACGCGCAGCTCGAGTTCGTCGAGGCCGACGGCGTCCACGGGTTCGCGCCCGCCGACCAGACTTCACCGGTCGACCTCGCGCTGCTCGACCTCCACCTGCCGGGCGCGAGCGGCGTCGATGCCCTCTCGGCACTTCGCGCGCTGCTGCCCGACACCACCGTCGTCATCGTCACGGGCGACGAGGATCCGACCCTGATCCGCGACTGCATCGACGCCGGCGCGGCGGGCTTCATCCCGAAATCCTCCACGCCGCAGGTGCTGATCTCCGCGCTGCGGCTCGTCCTGGCGGGCGGCACTTACCTGCCGCCCCACGTGCTGGGGAATGGCGGGCCAGCGCTGATGCCGAACGGCCGCCCGACGAACGGAAACGGAAATGGCCCGCAAGAGGCGGCAACACCCGTCGACCGGCTGACCGGACGCCAGTTCGACGTGCTGATGCTGGCGATCCGCGGCAAATCGAACAAGATGATCGCGCGCGAGCTCGATCTCTCCGAAGGCACCGTCAAGCAGCACCTCTCCGCGGCGTTCCGCACGCTGGGCGTCAACAACCGGACCGAAGCGGTGTTCGCGGCGGCCGAACTCGGCCTGAGCGGCTCGCGATGACTGCCGCGGTCCAGCCCCCCGCGACCGGAACGCTGGAGGGCGAACTGCTCACGCTGCTCGCGCGCCAGGCGCAGAGAGTGCCCATCTCCGTCTTTCTGGCCTGCGCGATGATCGGCGCATTTGCCTGGCCCTGGGTTCCCTGGCCGATCATCGCTGGCTGGCTGGGGATTGTCACGATCGTCTTGTGGGCTCGCCGTCGCATCCTTCAACGGCTGCCCTCGATGGCGGCGGTCGACGAATCCCGGCGCCTGCGAATTGCGGCGGCAACGAGCGTCGCGAATGGCCTTGCCCACGGCCTGTCGCTCGGCTTCTTCTTTCTGCTGCCGGAGCTGGAGCGGACGCTCCACACACTCGTGCTCCTCGGACTGTGCGCGGGCGCCGTCGGAACCACGGCCGGCTATCGTCCGGTGTTCGCCGCCTACATGCTGCCAACCGGCGGCGGCCTTGCCCTCGCGTGGGCTGCCACCCCGCTGGTCGTGTCCGCGAGTTGGCTCGAGGCCTCGATGGCGCTGCTGATCGCGCTCTTCTGCATCGTCCTGCTGGGCATGGCCCGCGACGTCTGGCGCGCATTCGACGAATCCTTCGACATCCGGCTCCAGCAAGTCGCGCTGAACAACCAGTTGCGCGTCGCCCTGGATGAAGCCGAGGCGGCCAGCAGGGCGAAGACGCGATTCCTGGCGTCGGCCAGCCATGACCTGCGCCAGCCGCTCCACACGCTGTCGCTGTTCGGCGCTGCGCTCGAACTGCGCCCACTAGATCCTCGCAGCCACGAGATCGCTCGCAACATGAACGAGGCCCTACAGGATCTCGCTTCCGAGCTCGACTCCCTGCTCGACATATCCAAGCTCGATGCAGGCGTCATCAAGGTCGTGCGCAGTGCCTTCGATGTCTCCCGGCTGCTGGAGCGGCTCGCACACCCGTACCGGGCCGATCTCGCCGGCACGGGGGTCTCGCTGTNNCTCGCCGGCACGGGGGTCTAGCTGTCGACCGAACTGGACCCTGACTTGATAGCCGAGACGGACCGACTCCTGCTGGAGCGCATCCTCAGGAACCTCATCGACAACGCCGTGAAGTACACGGACAAGGGCGAGATCAGGCTCGTGGCCCGCAGACAAGGTACCGGGATCCGGATCGCGATATCGGACACGGGCCCGGGAATACCTGTCGAAGAGCAGGATCGGGTCTTCGAGGAGTTCTACCAGATAGGCAACCGCGAGCGCGACCGGCGCAAGGGACTCGGCCTCGGACTGTCGATCGTGCGCCGGCTCGTCGACATGCTGGGCGTCGAGATGCGGCTGGAGTCCGCCATGACGAAAGGGACCCGTTTCGAACTGGAACTGCCGCTTCGCGCGACAGGCGGCGAGGTCGAGGGAGAGACGACAACCGACGTCTCGGCCATCGCGGGCCTCAGTATCCTGGTCGTCGACGACGAAGCGAGCGTTCGGCTTGGAATGAAAACCTTGCTCGAAGGACTCGACTGCCGCGTCACGTTGGCCGCGAGCACGGCCGAGGCAGTCGACTCGCTCGGCGGCCATCGGCCCGACATCGTGCTCGCGGACATGCGGCTGCGCGGCGACGACAACGGGCTGGCGGCCATCCGCGCGGTTCACGCCCGCTACCCGGGCGTNGACATCGTGCTCGCGGACATGCGGCTGCGCGGCGACGACAACGGGCTGGCGGCCATCCGCGCGGTTCACGCCCGCTACCCGGGCGTGCCGGCGCTGCTTATCAGCGGCGACACTGCCCCCGATCGACTTCGCGACGCCGCCGCCGCCGGCGTGCCGATGCTGCACAAGCCCGTGCCAGCCGATGTCCTGAGGCGAAGCATCTCGGAAGCCACCCGCCGCAATGCGCCCGCCAGGGTCGGGAGCACCGCGTGACCGAGTGCACGGCCGGGTCGCCGGGTGAAACCGGGACGTCTCCCGGGACACCGGAGGGCTTCGAGGTCCTCCGACGAGAGCTCGCGGCCAGGGAGCGGCGCGCCGACTCGACGGATCTCGACTTCGACATCCTGATCGTCGGCAGCGGCTACGGCGGTGCCATCGCGGCACATGAGTTCGCGGGTTGCCGGGCCGGCACGCGCCGCCTGAGCGTGTGCATTCTCGAGCGTGGCAACGCGTACTCACCCGGAAGCTTTCCCAACTCGATGAGCGACCTGGCCGGCCACGTTCGGCTGGGCTTGCCTGGAAGACAAGAGCCAGCGGGACGTCGCGAGGGGCTCTTCGATTTCCGGCTCGGCAAGGACGCGTCGACCCTCGTCGCAAACGGGTTGGGCGGAGGCTCGCTGATCAACGCCGGCGTGATGCTGCCGCCCTCGGCAGACGTGCTCGCGGACGATCGCGCATGGCCGGCTGCGATCCTGTCCGACAGCACGAGGATGACCGAATGGCTCGAACGAGCGCGAAGGCTGATGGTGCCGGGAGGAACGGCGGCCGTGCCGGCTGCCTCGGAATCGCCGGCGGCCGCGACCCTGAGGTGGCTATCCGAAGGAGAGCGTCAGGGCACCTGCTCGCTGCCGCCGCTCTCCGTCGCACCGGCCGAGTCGAGCACCATCGGGGGCATGCCCCTGCACGCCTGCATTGGATGCGGGGACTGCTTCACCGGCTGCAACCATGGCGCCAAGCACTCGCTCGACACAAGCCTTCTCGCAGCGGCCTGTCGACGCGACGCGAGAATCTACACAGGCGCGACGGTCCTGCGGCTCGAAAGACGGGCGGACGCGGGCTGGATCGCCGAGGCTGTCCACACCGACGACAAGCTTCGTGCCCGGCAAGGGGCGCCTCTTCGTATTTCGGCGCGCCGAGTGATCCTCGCGGCGGGGACACTGGGGTCCACCGAAATCCTGCTCCGCTCGCAAAGCCCCGCCCTGCGGTTCTCGACCACGCTCGGCAGCCGCTTTTCCACCAATGGCGACTCGATTGCCGTCGCCTGGGGACTCCCGAACGACGGCGGGCCGACTGCGAATGATGCGATTCCACCGACCGACCGCAAGGTCGGGCCAACGATCTCCGCGATGCTCGACTGGCGAGACGCTGACGTCGACGACGAGCGAGCCGGCATCGTCGTCCAGACGCTGGTGATTCCGGCTGCGCTTCGCTGGCTGTATGGCGAGGTGACCGCCACGAGCGCGATCCTTCAGGCGCTCTTCACCCCCGACTCCGGAACGCACTCATGCAGTGACCGGCACGACCCGATCGCCGTCGACGAGGCAGCCGTCTCGAAATCGCTGGCCTTTGCGATGATGGGAGACGACGGCGCGGCCGGCCAGGTCGTGCTTCGTCCGCATGCGGCGGGAGACGGGGCAATCGAGATCCGCTGGCCCGGCCTTCGAACCCACACCGTCTTCCGGAGGCAGGTTGCGGCGCTCCGGCAGCTCGCACGCGCGCGCGGCAAGGGACTCTCCGTGCTGCCGAATCCTGCCGTCGCCGCCTGGCCCGAAGAGGTCGGCGGAGAGGGTCGTGGCGGACCGCTCACCGTGCATCCGCTCGGCGGCTGCCCGATGGCGGACGACGCCGCCCGCGGCGTAGTGGATCACCTCGGCAGGGTATTCGATCCGTCCGGACTGCACGGCAAGTCGACCCATGACGGGCTGGTAGTCCTGGATGGTGCGATCATTCCCAGGGCGCTCGGCATCAACCCCGCGCTTACAATCGCCGCCCTGGCATTGAGGGCATGCGAAGGCCTGCGCGAAGCCTGGGGCACGAGCCCGCCGCCGACGTTCTGCGAACACAGGGTCGAACGGCCAGGCGTCCCGGCCCATGGCTCGCACATGGCAGCGTCACCGGCCGCGAAGCGGCCCACCCGCGCCGTGCTCCGCGAACGGCTCAGCGGGCCAATGGACCTGCGTGCATCGAATGGCACCGTGAGCCGCTACATCATGGAGCTGACACTCTGCACCGAGCCCTTCGAACTGGCGCAAATGCACGGGCCGCAGCTCGGGGATGAACGCTCGCTCGCACTCGGCGAAGGCTCCATGCTCCGGATGTTCAAGCCCGACGAATGGGACCGGATCGAGCGGCCGCGCAGCGGCTCGGACATCGATCGATCCGGTGATGACCACGAGGCGCGACTCGGGAAGGCGGCGCTGCTGACGGTGCCGCTACGTGGGACCATCGAGATTCTCGGCCGGGAAGATTCCACCGCCATGGGCAGGACGCTGCGCGCCTTCTGGGCGTACGTGTGGAATCGCGGAATCCGCGATCTGGGGGACCAGTTCGCCGCCTGGTCTTCACCCGGGCCGCCTGCTGCCCGGTCGTCTGATCGCAGCATTGCCGAATGGAGCGCCGCACTGTGGCGCAAGGCCGGCATGATGCTCGCCCTGTCCAGCAGGGCGGGAGAAGTGCGGACGTTGCGTTACCGTCTGGCGCGCGGCGAACAGCCAGCGGACCCGACCGCCGGCGTAGATCCGAGGGGGATCGAGGAACTCGAGAGCCTACCTCTCGACATCATCGGCTTCAAGCGCCTCACGTACGCCAGGCGCGCCAACCCCTGGAAGCAGCTCAGCCGCCTGGAGATCGAGCCGTTTCCAGGGACCGCGACAGGCGGCCGGAAAAGCAGTCGGCACGCGGCGACCCTGGAGCTGGACCTCCGCTATCTCGCGCGACAGGGACACCCCCTCCTGCGCATCACCGATGCGCAGGATCAGCCGACAGCAATCGCCGACCTAGCTTCGCTCGCTCTGTACTGGGCCAGGCTGCTGATCGGGATTCATCTATGGAGCTTTCGCGCACCGGATCCTCCCGAGCCAGGCACGCCAGACACCAGCCCGAGACGACTGCCCGGGATTCCCGCCCCGGAGATTCACCGGCTCGAAGTCGACGCGAGCGCCGACGGCCAACCGGTCGTCGCCAGGTTGACGCGCTACCGCCGCAGCGACTCGCCGACGCCACCGGTGCTGCTGATCCACGGCTACAGCACCAGCGGCACGACCTTTGCGCATCCCGACGTCGATCCCTGCCTGGCCTCCTGGCTTTGGGAGCGCGGTCACGACGTCTGGGTGGCCGACCTGAGGACGAGCATCGCGCTGGACACAGCGATGGCGCCTTGGCGCTTCGAGGACGTGGCACTCGTCGATCTGCCCGAGATGCTCGCATACATGCGCGAGCGCATGCGCGCGGAGAAGGGGGCTCCAGGAAAGATCGACGTCGTCGCTCACTGCATGGGGGCCGCAATGCTGTCCATGGCAGTCCTCAGGGAGCCACCCGACGCGCCGTATGCGGCGGATCCCGACCTCGATGCGCCGCCCTGCAACCCGCGCCTCGCCGCGATCCGGCGCGAGCTTCCCAATTGGCTGAACAAGGTCGTCCTGACGCAGGTCGGTCCGGTCGTCACTTTCGCCCCGGCAAACGTTCTTCGCGCCTACCTGATGCGCTGGCTTCGGCACTACCTGCCGCCCGGCGATTACCGCTTCCGGATCGAAGGCCAGCCCTCCGCGCTGGATGCCCTGCTGGACAGGCTGCTCGCCACGCTGCCCTACCCGGACGCGGAGCACGATCTGGAGAATCCACGGTGCGTGACTTCACGGGGAAGGGCGAATTTCGCCGCCACCCGCCATCGGATGGATGCCCTGTACGGGCGTGACTTCAGCCTGTCGACGATGGACGCGCGCGTGCTTGCGCGCATCGACGACATCTTCGGTCCTCCGAACCTCGAGACCGTCGCGCAGACCCTGCACTTCGCGCGCAACCGGATGATCACCGATCGCGCAGGCCGGGGTGGCTACCTCGATTCCAACAGGATCCGCAGGCGCTGGACCTTCGAGACCCTGTACCTGCACAGCGAGGAGAACGGCCTGTCGGATCCCGCGACGCTGGCCCTGATGGAAGCCCGCTTCGCGGACGAAGGCGTGCCGCTCAGGACCGAATGGCTCACCGGCGTCGGGCACCAGGATTCGCTGATCGGGCGCGAGGCGCACAGGACCTTCGAGGCGATTTCGGGATGGCTGGCGACCACGGGGAATACGCTGCCTGCACAGCCACTTGCCGCCGGGAATGGCGCCCGTCAGAGCTCGGGCGCGACACTGCCACCGATTTCGGTCAGAGTGCCCGCGTGCGGCCCGTTTCTCAGCGGCGGCGATCGCGCCTACCTTCGCCTCGGCATCGAACCCGCGCTCGGCATGCCGATACTCGGCTGGCTGGTGCCGGTGCTTCGTTCCGGGCATTCGTTCCAGAAGGAGCGCGACCCGCACCTGCCAGTGCCACTCGAGCCGACTGGCAACGGCTGGTACCGAGTGGAAGCTCCCGGCACGGCGGAGGCTGCGCATGGATGGCTCTTGCTGACGAGCCACGCGCATCCGGACTGGGTCCAGAGGATCTTCGGCGATGATGCCATCGAGCAAGGGATCACGCTGGCGACACTGCAGGCGCGCTTGCAGGAGTTGCTGGCAGGAGTCCCGACGGCAAGCCTCGCGCTCGAGACCGCAGAACCCGAAGTGACACGCCAACTGCAGGCGTTTCTTGAACACGCAGAACAGGCGCTCGGCGACCTTCTCGAGAAATCACCCGCGAGCGTGCTCGAGGGTGCGTTCGTCTCCAACGACATCCTTGAACCCGTGTCCGGAAGGTACCCGGCACAAGGCGCCGACTTGCCCCAGCCATTCGGTCTGGCGGTGGCAAGTTGCCAGTACCCCGCCGGCATGCTCGACAGCCAGCTCGCGCAGCGTGCCGTTGAACGGTTGGCGGACCTGATCGAATCCGGACCGCGGGTCGGCGGCCTGCTGCTGCTCGGCGACCAGATCTATGCCGACGCCACGGCCGGCCTGTTCGACCCGATCCGGGCGGACGAGCGGCACTCCCGGCCCTACCGCGAACTCCTCGAATCCGACGCCCTCAGGCGCGTGCTGCGGCGGGTCCCTGTCCACGCGATGCTCGACGACCACGAGATCCAGGATGACTGGGAGCCTACCTCCCCCAGCGGCCACAGCGGCGAGGCCGGGGAGGCGGCGCTCGCCTCCGGGACAACGGCGTATCGACAAGTATTCGGCCAGCCGGCAGTCGATGCCGAGCATGCCGTCCGGGACCAGCGGACCGCGTCGAACGCCTTGCCACCGGTGCGACCACGGCTCTGGTATGCGTCCGAAGTGGCCGGGCATCCGATTTTCATGCTCGACACGCGGACGCGGCGCCAGCACCGGGATCCGTCGCGCATCGAGCACGCAAGCATCCTGGATCCGATCGGCGAGACCGAGCAGGTCGATGCCCTCGAAACCTGGCTCCTCGCGACAAGGAGACATCCGGGACCGCGCTTCGTGGCCTCGCCGGCGATGCTCTTGCCTCGTCGCCTCACGGTGGCCGATAGCGACCTGCGCAGCGGTTCCCCTGCCAGCGCGATCCGGTCCGACGCTTGGGACGGTTACCCCGGATCCCTCCACCGCCTGCTCGGGTTCATTTCACATAGCCGTCAGCAGCGCCTCGTCTTCCTATCCGGCGACGAGCATCTTTCCTGCGTCGCGCGGATCACCCTTGCGACGGGCAGGAGCGGAAGGACCACCGTAGTCCATTCGGTCCACAGCTCCGCCTTGTACGCCCCCTGGCCTTTCGCAAACTCGCGTGCCGTGGATTTCGCGGCGCGCGAAACCTTTTCCTTGCGGCATTTCGCATCGCCCACCCTCTCGAGCACCCTGTGCCACGTTCGTACCCGGTTCGCTGCCTTCGGCGCCGGGTTCGCACGCCTGCGCTTCGAGCCGCGGACACGCGGGTCCAGCCCGGATTGGCGAATGCGGTGCGAGTTCTTCGACTGCGCCGTGCCCGAGCGCCATGAGCCTGCCGTCGTCGTCCCGGCTACCCTCCGATGACGACGCCTTAGAATCGGTCTCCTTACACATACAGGAGACCCCGATGCCCACCACCATCGCCTTCATCGGCCTCGGCGCCATGGGCGCGCCGATGGCCGCCAACCTGCTCGACGCCGGCTTCGCGGTTCGCGCCTTCAACCGCAGCCCCGACAAGGCGAAGCCGCTGGCCGACAAGGGCGCCACCGTCTGCGCCTCGGTGGCCGAGGCGGTGAAGGGCGCGGACTTCGTGGTCTCGATCGTCGCCGACGACGAGGCCACTCGCCAGGTGATGCTCGGCGCCGACGGCGTGGTGGCCAATGCGGCGCCGGGCACGGTGATCATCGACTCGAGTACCAACACGCCGACGATGGTCCGCGAGGTCGCGGCGGCGGCGCGGGCCCGCGGCATCGAGCACCTCGATGCGCCGGTCTCGGGCAGCGTGCCGCAGTCGCGCAACCGCGAGCTGGTCTTCATGGTGGGGGGTGAAGCCGCCACGCTCGAGAAGGCGAAGCCGGTGCTCGCCGCGATGGGCAAGATGCAGGTGCACTGCGGCGGCAGCGGCGCGGGCGCCACGATCAAGCTGGTCAACAACATGCTGTCGGGCTCGCTGAACGCGGCGATCGCCGAGGCGCTGTCGGTCGCGATGGCCGCCGGGGTCGATCCGGAGGCCGCTCAGCAAGTGCTCAACGAGGGCGCGGCCGGCTCTCGCCTGACCCGGAACAAGATCCCCAAGATCCTTTCGCGCGACTTCGCGCCGCAGTTCCAGATCGCGCTGATGGAGAAAGACCTTCGCTACTTCCTCGCGCTGGCGCAGCAGGTGGACCGGCCGGCGCCGATCACCTCGCTGGTTCGCAGCCAGTTCCAGGCGGCTCGCCGCGCGGGGCTGGGTTCGCTCGACGTGAGCGGGGTCTACCTGCAGGCGAGCGGCGAGATCGTGCAGCAGGGCAATGCCGGGGCGCCCGCGGGGAAGGCCGGCTGATGCTGAAGGCGATCGCCGACTTCTTCGAGCGCCAGCTCGGCGGCAGCGGCGCCGGCGCGCGCGAGCAGCACACGATCGAGCTGGCCACCGCCGCGCTGCTCGCCGAGATGGCGCGCATCGACGGCGAGATCGAGCCCGCCGAGCGCGAGGCGGCGCTGAAGGCCGTGCGCGAGAAGCTCGGCCTGAGCACGGCCGAAGCCGACCAGTTGTTCGATCTGGCCGAGCAGGAGGCTCGCCAGGCCACCGACTATTTCCAGTTCACCTCGCTGATCAACCGCCATTTCGACGCCGGCCAGAAGATGCGCGTCATCGAGCTGATGTGGCGGGTGGCGCTGGCCGACGGCGACATCGACGCGCACGAGCGCCACCTGATCCGGCGAATCGCCGACCTGATCCACGTTCCCCACGCCGACTTCGTCCACGCGCAGCGGCGTGCGCGGGAGAGCCTCGGCGACACCGCCCATGACTGAACTCCGCTCCATTCTCGACCCCCTCCTCTCGCAATCGATCGAAGCCGGCGAGGTGCCCGGTATCGCCGCGCTGGTCGTCGACCGCCACGGCGTCGTCTACGAGAACGCCTTCGGCCTGCGCACCCTCGGCGAGCCGACACCGATGTCGACCGACACCGTGGGCTGGATCGCGTCGATGACCAAGGCGATCACCGGCGCCGCGGTGATGCAGGCCGTGGAGCGCGGCCTGCTCGATCTCGACGCGCCGGCCGGACGCGTGGCGCCCGAGATCGACACGATCGGCGTGCTCGAGGGCTTCGAGGCCAACGGCACCCCGCGTTTCCGCCCACCGAAGCGCCCGGTCACGCTGCGCGACCTGATGACCCACACCGCGGGCTTCAGCTACGAGCGCTGGAGCGACGAGGTCTGGCGCTGCCACCAGGCACTAGGCATCCCGGCCAACAGCACCTGCAAGCTGGCCATGCTGCGCTCGCCGCTGATGTTCGACCCCGGCTCGCGCTGGGAATACGGCATCGGCATCGACTGGGCCGGCCGGATGCTCGAGATCGCGAGCGGCCGGAAGCTCGGCGACTGGATGCGCGACGAGATCTTCGCGCCGCTGGGCATGCGCGACAGCGCTTTCCGGATCACGCCCGGCATGCGCGCGCGGCTCGCGAAGATGCACCAGCGCGATGCCGCCGGCGCGATCGCGCCGCTGCCCGACTTCGAGATTCCGCAGGAGCCCGAGTTCGAGATGGGCGGCGGCGGGCTGTATTCCACCGCGGCCGACTACGCGCGCTTCCTGCGGATGATCCTGAACCGCGGCGAGCTCGATGGCGTGCGCGTGCTGCGCGCCGAGACCGTGGCGCAGATGGCCGCCGACCAGATCCCCGGCCTGGAAGTGCAGCCGCTGCGCACGCAGGTGCCCGCGCTGTCGGAGGACGCCGAGTTCTTCCCCGGCCTGTCCAAGGGCTGGGGCCTGAGCTTCATGATCAACCGGGCGGATGCGCCGACCGGCCGCCCGGCGGGGAGCCTGGCCTGGGCGGGCCTGAGCAACTGCTACTACTGGATCGACCCGCTCAACGGCATCGCCGGCGTGTTCGTATCGCAGCTGCTGCCTTTCGCCGACCGGCTGGTGCTGCCACGCTTCCTGGCCTTCGAATCCGCGGTGTATCGGGCGATGAAAGACAGGCGTATTGCCGCATAGACCCATATTCCCACATGATGTCGATCGTGAAGACCACGATCGACATCTCCGACGACCTGCTTCGCCGTGCCAAGCAGGCCGCGCTCGAGGGCAACACCACGCTTCGCGCGATCATCGAGGCCGCGCTCGAGCGCGCGCTCGGGCCCACGCCGTCCGCATTGCCGCCGCTGCGCACGCCGACCTGGCCGCCGGCCGCAGCCGGCGCCCCAACGCTCGACCCCGCGGCGCTGCGCGAGATTCTCGACCGCGAGCGCGAGGGCCGCGCCGACGACCCCGAGCGCTTCGCGAAGCGCTTTGGCTTCACGCCGCCGGGGCGCAAGTGATCGCAG
>MEEC01000245.1 GCA_001724315.1 Lautropia sp. SCN 70-15
CCGCAACAGTGCCTGGCCGGCGATGGCCAGCGCCTCGGCCCGGGCGGCGGGGTCGTCGATCTTCAGGTCGTGCGAGAGATCCAGCACCTTCTGGGACTGGTTGGTCGCCAGCAGCACGTCCATCAACGGCGGCAACACCCGCTTGCGGTCGAATCCCAGGTCGAGCGCGCGCCGGTATTCCTTCTCGGCCGAGGGCAGGTCGCCGCTGCGGCGGTAGATCTCGGCCAGCAGGTAGCGCGCCTCGGCGTTGTCGGTCTCCTGCAGCAGGTTCTTCAGGTGGATCTCGGCGGTGCGCGGCTCGTTGGCCGACAGCGACTGCCGGGCCTTGTCGAGCAGCGCCTCGGGCGAGTCCTTGCCGGCGCAGGCGGTGATCGAGGTGAGCGCCGCGGCGGTGGCCAGCGTGACCACGAGGATGCGGGCAGGGCGAGTCCTGGTGCGGAGTGTCTTGTTTGCGCGTGTCATCGATCGTCTCCTGGTTTCGGCGGCGCTGCGTGGTTCAGCGCAGGCCGAAGCGGTTCAGCATGTAGTACAGGGTGGGGCGGCTCACGCCCAGCAGCTCGGCGGCGCGCGCCACGTTGCCTTCGACACGCGACATCACCTTGATGACCGCCTGCCTCTCGCACTCGTCGCGCACCACACGCAGGTTCAGTGCGGCGGTGTCGTCGGCCACCGCCTCAAGGCCGAGGTCCTCGGCGCCGATGGTGCTGCCGTCGGCCATGATCACCGCGCGTTTGATGCAGTTCTCGAGCTCGCGCACGTTGCCTGGCCAGGGGTGATGCTCGATCGCGGCCAGCGCGTCGTCGCGCAGCGTGAGCTTGCCGCGGCCGTTCTGCTGCGCGAAGCGCTGCACGAAGGCGTGGGCCAGCAGCGTGGCGTCGCCGGTGCGCTCGCGCAGCGGGGGGATGGCCACGATCATTTCGGCCAGCCGGTAGAACAGGTCTTCGCGGAAGGCGCCTTCGGCGATGCGCTCGCGCAGGTTGCGGTGCGTGGCGCAGACCACGCGCACGTCCACCGGGATCTCGCTGCGCCCGCCGATGCGCTCGATGACCCGCTCCTGCAGGAAACGCAGCAGCTTGGCCTGCAGCGACTGCGGCAGGTCGCCGATCTCGTCGAGGAAGAGCGTGCCGCCGTCGGCCACCTCGATCTTGCCCGGGGTCTGCTTGACCGCGCCGGTGAAGGCGCCTTTCTCGTGACCGAAGAGCTCGGACTCGAGCAGGGTCTCGGGGATGGCCGCGCAGTTGATCGCCACGAAGCGCTTGTCCTTGCGCGGCGAGAGCTGGTGCAGCGCGCGGGCGAGCACCTCCTTGCCGGTGCCGGACTCGCCGTGCAGCAGCACGGTGGCGGTGGTCGGCGCGAGCTTCTCGATCTGCCGGCTGAGCTTCTGCATGCCGGGGTCGCGGGTGAGCAGGCCGTCGAGCGGCGTGTCGCCGGCCTGGCGCTGCTGCAGCAGGCGGTTCTCGCGCTCCAGGTCGGCGAGCCGGAAGGCGCGGTCGATGACCAGGCCCAGGATGTCGGCCTCGAAGGGCTTGGCGAAGAAGTCGTAGGCGCCGCTGCCCACCGCCTTGAGCGCGTTGCCGCGATCGTTCTGGCCGGTGAGCACGATCACCTTGGTGTCGGGCGCGAGCGCCACGATCTGCTCGAGCGTGGCGAAGCCCTCGCTGGTGCCGTCGGGGTCGGGCGGCAGGCCCAGGTCGAGCGTGACCACCGCCGGTTCGTGGCGGCGCAGCAGCGCGATCGCGCTCTCGCGGTCCTGCGCGAAGATCACGTTGTAGCGGTCGAAGGACCAGCGCATCTGCTTCTGCAGACCGATGTCGTCCTCGACCATCATCAGGGTCGGCCGTTCTTCAGCCATGGACTCGTTCAGCCATCGAGACTGCCTGCCTCTTCCTTTCGGGTTTCCCGGGGCCGCTCCGCGCCGGCCCTGGCCAGCGGCAGGCGGACACGGAAGATGGTACCAACGCCTTCGGTGCTCTCGACCTCGAGCGCGCCGCCCAGCTCGCGCAGGTATTCCCGGCTCTCGAAGGCGCCGATGCCCATGCCGTGCGCCTTGGTCGAGGTGAAGGGCTGGAACAGCTTTTCACGCAGGAAAGCCTCGCTCATCCCGCGGCCGTTGTCGCGGACTTCGATCACGGCGCGGCCGTCCTGCTCGCGAAGGGCCAGCTCGACGCGGCCGGTGCTTGGGTCGCAGGCCTCGGCCGCGTTCTGGATCAGGTGGCCGATCACCCGCTCGAGACGGTCGCGATGCGCCATCACGAAGAGGCCGTCGCGAACGGCCTCTCCTTGCGCCGGGTCGTCGCGGTCGCCGGCCTGTTCGCCCGATTCGACAGCGGCTTGCCAGCGCACGATGCGCGGTTCGGGGCGCAGGGAGCGTCGTGCGGCGACCGCGGCCTGCAGGACCTCGGCCAGGTTGACCGGCGCGGGCTTCTCCACCGGTTTGGCGCCGACGCGAAGCTGCAGCAGCAGGCCCTGCATCCGCTCCATCACGTTCTCGACGGTGGCCAGCATGTCGGCCTGGAACTCCGGGTTGTCGCGGTGGCGCTGCGCGTTCTTGGTCATGAGCCCGAGCTGCGCAACCAGGTTCTTCAGGTCGTGCACCACGAAGGCCGACATCCGGTTGAAGGACTCGAACTGCTGGGCGCGGATCAGCTTCTCGAGGGTGCGCTGCAGGCCCAGGTGGCTGGCGATCTGGCGGGCGGCGGCCTTGAGCAGGTCGCGCGTCTCCCAGTCGAAGGGCTGCGGGGCCAGCGGCTTGTCGAGCAGCACGAAGCCGAGCAGCTCGCGCTCGAGGGTGAGCGGCACGACGAGCCAGCCTTCGGCGTGGTCGGCGATGGCAGGCGGAAGGGGCAGGCCGGCTTCGGGCCTGGCGTTGCCCGGATCGCCGGCGGCGCCGCGCCAATCGCCGGTCGCGTTCGTCGCAATATCCAGGTGGACGATCCAGTCGCGCTCGCGCATCAGCTGCACCAGGGGCGCGTCGGCCGGAATCGCGGCGCGGTCGCCCTGCCAGCGGATGCCGCCCTCGAAGCGGAACGCGCCGTCGGACTCCAGCCACAGCGCGCCCGAGGCGCTGTCCACCGGCTGGCCCAGGCCGCTGATCGCGCGGGTGGCCAGCTCGCCGGACCCGTCGCTGGCCAGCAGGCCGGTGAGCCGCATCCACTCCTCGCGGTAGTCGAAGCGATAGGTGAAGAAGTGCTTGGCCAGGAAGACGCGCAGCCGCGCGCGGATCCGGCCGGACATCAGGAAGACCGCGAGGCCCAGCAGCGCGGCGAACACCAGCAGCGCCGCCGCGATGTCGCCCCACTCGCCGCCGAACCAGCGCAGCCAGTAGCCGCCGGCGGCGATCAGCACCAGGTAGCCGCCGGCGATCGACAGCGCCGCTGTGTGGAAGACCGCCTGGCGGGACACGCCGATGTCGAGCTTCCACTGCGGATTGCGGGCGGCGGCGATGGCCAGCAGCGGCACCAGCAGCACGTTGGCGTAGCCGCGGGCCACCCACCAGGCGCCGTTGATGCGGCCGAACAGCAGGGCCTCGCTGTACATCAGCAGGTCGACGGCGAACAGCGCGAGCAGCGCGAGGCCCAGGAACTTGATCGCCCAGCGCCGGCCGGGCGAGGCATTGCGGTAGACCTGCTCGAGGCAGATCAGCCCGAAGATCGCGGCCAGCGTGCGCGCGGCGAACAGGGTGCCGGTGTCGCTGCCGATCAGCTCGGCGCCGGCCGAGGCGCTGGCCAGCACCAGGGCCACCACCATGGCGCGCCGCCCGGCGCGGTCGACCTGCTCGGCCTGCTGCGCGCCGATGGCCGGCGCCGGGCTGGCATCGGTGCCCAGGCGGATCAGGAACAGGATCCAGAGGAGATTGCGCAGCGCCTCGGTGATGGGCGCGAGCGGCGCCGCGATGGGGCTGCCGGTGAGCAGGCCGGCCATCGCCGCGCCCCAGGCCACCTGGCCCAGCACCGCGACCAGCAGCAGGCGGCCGACCGCGTCGCCGCGCCGGCGAACCGCCAGCAGCACGGCCAGCGCCAGGAAGGCGAGCGCTGCCGCGGCGTGACCGATGAAGCCGAGCAGCGCGGGGTTCATCAGCGGCTTAGCGAGCGCCCTTGCCGAGGAGGACCACCTGCACCGTGTCGACCAGGATCAGCAGGTCGAGGAACAGGGAGTGGTTCTTCACGTAGTACAGGTCGTACTGCAGCTTTCCCAGCGCGTCTTCCACCGACGCGCCGTACGGGTAGCGCACCTGCGACCAGCCGGTGATGCCGGGCTTCACGCTGTGGCGGATGTCGTAGTAGGGGATGTCCTCGAGCAGCTGGTTCACGAAGAAGGGCCGCTCGGGGCGCGGGCCCACGAAGCTCATGTCGCCGCGCAGCACGTTGTAGAGCTGGGGCAGCTCGTCGATGCGGCTGCGGCGCAGGAAGCGGCCCACCGCGGTGACCCGCGCGTCGTTCGCGCCGGCCCAGCGGGGCTTGCCGTCCTTCTCGGCGTCCTGCGTCATCGAGCGCAGCTTGTAGATCGTGAAGGGCTTGCCGCCCTGACCCACGCGCTCCTGCCGGTAGAAGATCGGCCGGCCGGTCTCGATCAGGATGGCGACCATCGCCAGCACGAGGATCGGCAGCGTGACCACCAGCAGGATGAGGCTCACCGCCACGTCGAACACCCGCTTGACCACGTCGCGGGTCACGCCCTGGTCGAAGCCCGAGCCGAAGATCAGCCAGCTGGCGCGCAGGTTGTCGACCTTGAGCAGGCCCTTCTCGCGCTCGTAGAACGAGACCAGGTCCATGACCTTGACCCCGCGCAGCTTGCAGTCGAGCAGCTCGCGCAGCGGCATCACGCCGCCGCGGCGCTCGCGCAGCGCGACCACGATCTCGGACACGCGCAGGTCCGCCACGGTGCGCTGCAGCTGCAGGCGGGCAGCGGCGCGCTCCTGTTCGGTCGTGTCGCGATCGGCCGCCAGCGGATACAGGCCGGCGTACTCGATGACCTTGCCGCGCGTGCCCTCGTTCAGGAAGCGGATCACGTCCTCGGCCTCGTGGCCGTTGCCCACGATCAGCACGCGCCGCTTGGGCAGGCCGACGTCGGTGACGCGGAAGAAGATCAGCCGGATCAGCACCACGCCGGCCACCGCGAACACCGAGGTCAGCGCGAACACGCCGCGGCCCACGTAGATGGCCGGGAACAGGTAGAACAGCACGCTCATCACGGCCAGCGCGAGACCGTAGGCCACCACGAGGCGCTGCAGCATGACCCGGAAGGGCTCGTTCTGCGACTCGTAGAGCCCCAGCCCGGTCATCATCAGCAGCATGACGCCGGTGAACACGCCGGCCTCGACCAGCGGCAGCGGCAGGGCCTGGTCGAGCAGCCGGATCTCGAAGCCGAGCACCATGGCCTGGAACAGCACCATCGCCTCGATCGCCGAGAGCAGCAGGATCCGGAGCGGCAGGTAGTGATTGAAGAGGCGAATCATGGTGTCTGGCCCGGGAGCGCGGTCGGGTATCAGGGAAACTCCTAATACCCTACGCCAGGGAGCGCGTCATCGATATGACAAATCGCACGCGTTGCGGCTGGCGCCGATGACCGGCAGGGGGCTTACCCGGGCCGGTAAGGATATTCGACAACGGGGCCGGCTGCATCTCCCCCGATACGGGGGGTGGACAGGGGGGGCGGAAGACGGTTGGCCCGGCCTGCCGGGCCAGCGGGCCAGCGGGCCAGCAGGCTAGGGGGCCGCGGCGAGCGGATCCCGACCGACGGCGCGGGGATCCTGACCAAAATACTCGGCCAGCATACGGTAGAGGTCCGGAAACACGTCGGCCAGCGGTTCCGGATCCACGAAGAAGGCCTCGGCGGCCACCGCGAAGAACTCGCCGACGTCGGTGGCGGCATAGGGATCCAGCGGCAGGCTGGCGTACCAGGCCTCGCCCTGGGGGGACTCGGGGTCGACGTGGCGGGGAATCGATTCTTCCAGCCGGTCGAGCATGCCGCAGAAGCTCTCCCAGGCGCCCTCGATCTCGCGGGTCCAGGCGGCGCGTCGGCGGGCGGGCAGGGGTGGCACGCCGTCGGGTTCGCCGTCGAGCATGTCCAGCTTGTGGGCGAACTCGTGGATCACCACGTTCCAGCCGCGCGAGGCGGGGTCGGCGCCGCCGTTCGCGTCGGCGTCCCCTTTCGGGTCGGCGCCCCCGTTCGGGTCGGCGTCCGGCCAGGACAGCACCACCGGGCCGCGCTCCATCGCCTCGCCGGCCAGCTCGTCGGTGGACTCGTGGACCACGCCCGCCTCGTCGACCTGGGTGCGCGGCACCAGGAAGCGGTCGGGGTAGACGACGATCTCCACGAAGTCGTCGTAGGCGGCCAGGCCCAGCTTCAGGATGGGCAGGCAGGCCTGGGCGGCGATCGCGACCCGCACCCGGTCGTCGACCTCGAAACCGGCCGCGCCGGTGATCGTCTTGGCGGCCAGGAATCCGGCCGACAGCTCGCGCAGGCGGGTCAGGCCGGCCGTGTCGAGGTGACCCAGCCAGGGCATGGCGGCCAGCGTCTCGCGCCAGAGGGCATCGTCGAGATCGGCGGCCGCCGGCGCCGGCCGGCCGAACAGGCGTTTGAGCAGCGAAACCAAGGTCGAAACCTATAATCGGCCGGAATCTTCACCGACCACGATGAGCGAGCCGAAGCCTATCACCGACGCGGGACGCCAGCCCTGGCAGGAGCGCGGGCCGGTCGACCGTGGAAATCCGGAGAGCGCGCTGATCGACCGCGCGCTGGCCCTCGCCGCCGATGCCGTCGGCGACACCGCCGCGCCCAACGGCGAGGGCTATCTGGCGCACGCCCGCGGCACGATCGCGATCCTGCACGCGATCGGCGCCGACGAGGCCACCCAGCTCGCCGCGGCGCTGGTCGAGCCGGCCTCGCTGCTGCCGCGCGAGGCGGTGGACCGCGAGTTCGGCCCCGAGGTAGGCCGGCTGGTCGACGCGATGCGCCAGGTGCGGCGGCTGCGCGCGCTGCGCCGCCCCGAAGGCGCGGACGCCGGCGCCCAGACCGAGACGCTGCGCCGGATGCTGCTGGCGATGGCCACCGACATCCGGGTGGTGCTGCTGCGGCTGGCCTCGCGCTTGCAGACGCTTCGCTACCACGCGGCCGAGAAGCGCGCGCCCGACGAGTCCGTGAGCCGCGAGACGCTCGAGGTGCTGGCGCCGCTGGCCAACCGGATCGGGCTGTGGCAGCTCAAGTGGGAGCTCGAGGACCTGTCCTTCCGCTTCCTGCAGCCCGAGGCCTACAAGTCGCTGGCGCGCGCGCTCGAGGAAAAGCGGGTCGAGCGCGAGGCCTACATCGCCGCCACCGCGCAGCGCCTGCGCGAGGCGCTGGCCGCGGCCGGCCTGAAGGCCGAGGTCAGCGGGCGGCCCAAGCACATCTACAGCATCTGGAACAAGATGCGCAGCAAGCAGCGCGAGCTCGAAGGCATCTCCGACCTGCGCGGGCTGCGGGTGATCGTGGACGAGGTGGCCCAGTGCTACGCCGCGCTCGACGTGGTGCACGCCATGTGGCAGCCGATCCCCGAGGAGTACGACGACTACATCGCCCGGCCCAAGCCCAATGGCTACCAGTCGCTGCACACGGTGGTCACCGCCGAGGACGGCCGGCCGCTCGAGGTGCAGATCCGCACCGAGGCGATGCACCGTTTCGCCGAATACGGGGTGGCCTCGCACTGGCGCTACAAGGAGCGGGCCAGCGGCGCGGCCGGCAGCGGCGCGCGCAGCGACCAGGCCTTCGAGGACCGCATCGCCTGGATGCGCCAGCTGCTGGCCTGGCAGCGCGAGGTGGGCGAGGCGCTGGGCGGCGCGGCGGTGCCGAGCGGAGCTGCCGTGCCGGGCAAGGCTTCGACCGGCGCCGCGGACCAGGACGCGCGCGACATCGCGGACGAAGCGCGCATCTACGTGCTCACCCCGCAGGCCCGGGTGATCGAGCTGCCGGCCGGCGCCACGCCGGTGGACTTCGCCTACCAGGTGCACACCAGCCTGGGCCACCGCTGCCGCGGCGCCAAGGTCGACGGCCACATGGTGCCGCTGAACACCGCGCTGCAGAACGGCCAGACGGTCGAGATCGTGGCGGCCAAGGACACCGGCCACGAAGGTCCGTCGCTGGACTGGCTGAACCCGCAACTGGGCTACGTGCGCAGCCAGCGCACCCGCGCCAAGCTCAGGCAGTGGTTCAACGCCCGCGAACTGGAGCGCGACACCGCGGCCGGCCGCGAGAAGGTCGAGAAGGTCCTGCAGCGCGAGGGCCGCACCGCGCTGGCCTTCGACGAGCTGGCCCGGCGGCTGGGCCAGCCCGACGCCGGCGCGATGTTCGTGGCGGTGGCGCGCGAGGAGATCGGCCCGCGCCAGCTCGAGGAAGCCGTGCGCCACGACCCGGCGCAGGACCCGACCCGGGCCGCGGTCGACGAGCCCGACCTGGCCGCGGTGATCGCCGCCCGCCGGCGAAAGGCCGGGGCCGGCGGCGACGGCGTGCTGGTGGTGGGCATCGACTCGCTGCTCACGCAACTCGCCCGCTGCTGCCGGCCGGTGCCGCCCGACCCGATCGTCGGCTTCGTGACCCACGGCCGCGGCGTGTCGGTGCACCGGGACAACTGCAGCACCTTCGCGCGGCTGGCGGCGCGCTCGCCCGAGCGGGTCATCGAGACCGAGTGGGGGAAACCGCGCCCGGCCGCCGACGCCCGCGCGCGGCGCTACCCGGTGGACATCGAAGTGAAGGCGGCCGACCGCACCGGCCTGCTGCGCGACATCGTGGAAACCGTGGCGCGCGACCGGGTCAACGTGATCGGCATGCAGACGGCGACACGGCGGCAGGAGGCGCGGATGCGGTTCACGGTCGAGGTCACGGATGCGGGGCAGTTGCAGGCGACGCTCGCTGCCGTGCGCGCGGTGCCCGGCGTCACCTCGGTGCGGCGGGCCTGACGCTCCTTGGTCGCGTGCGCCCGGCCGGCGGGCATGGGGGGGCTTTCCGGGCGCCGGTGCTGCGCCCCG
>MEEC01000246.1 GCA_001724315.1 Lautropia sp. SCN 70-15
CGGCTGCGCCGAGCTCTCTCAGGTCCGCGACCGGGGCGTCGCCGAAGGCATCGCCCAGCAGGTGGTCCACGATGCGCCGCGCGCAGTCGTCGGCGCTGGCCAGCGCGCCGTCGCGCTTGAGCGCATCGAAACGCTCGCGCAGCGGAAAACGCTCGATGCCGGTGGCGCGGATCTCGGCCTGCATGTCGGTGTCCACCACGCCCGGCGCCAGGCTGCAGATGCGCAGTCCGGGCGCGCCGTCCAGCGCGGTGGCGCGCGCGTGCTGGTCGAGCGCGGCCTTGGTGGCGCAGTACACCGACCAGCCCGGATAGGGGTTGCGGGCGGCGCCGCTCGAGATCTGCAGGATGCGCCGGTCGGCATTGGCCGGACCGCGCGCCGCGAAGGCTGCCGACAGCATCAGCGGCGCCGCCACGTTCAGCGCGACCGCCCGCGAAACCGCGGCGATGTCCTGGGTGGCGAGCGGCCCGATCGGCTGCACCACGCCCGCGTTGTTGACCAGCAGCGCGGTGCCCGCGTTCGACAGCCAGGCATCGAGGGCGCCGCCCCCGATCCAGCCCGCGAGCGCGGCCGGGTCGGCCAGGTCGAGCTCGACCTGTTCGAGCAGCTCGGGGTGATGGCTGGCCAGCCCGGGATTGGAGGCTCTTGCGAGCCCGAGCACGGCGATGCCGCGATCGAGCAGCTTCGAGGCGATCGCGGCGCCGAGGCCGCGGCTGTGTCCGGTGACGATTGCCTTGATCATTGCTCAAGGATAACGGGAGCCGGCGGAATTGTCCGGGCGAAGCGCGTCGCGCCGTTTCAGCCTCGTGCGGCCGGCAGTTGCGCCGCCACCAGCTCGACCAGACTCTCGATCTTCAGCCGTGAGCCCAGTCGAGCAGGTCCATGCGATCTCCACTCGAGTCACCGAGGCGCCCGCCGAGCTGGCGAGTCGACTCGCTGCGGGAGATTCTGGAACCCGCTGGCCGTCAAGGCAAGCCGCGTCACGGTCCTGTCATCGCGAGCGCCAACACTGCGCGGCACGACACGCACGCGAGCACGCCTGGTGAGCCTGGGACCGAAAACCGTAGACCTCGTCTACTTCAACGCCGGCGGCGGCCATCGGGCCAGCGCGCTGGCCTTGAAGCAGTCCATCGAGGCGCAGGGGCTGCCCTGGCAGGTGCGCCTGGTGAACCTCTTCGAGATCCTCGATCCGCGCGACCTGTTCCGCCGATTCACCGGCCTGCGGCCGGAAGATCTCTACAACCTGAGGCTCGCCCGCGGCTGCACCGCGGGCTGGTCCCGGTATCTCATGCTCCTGCAGACGGTCCTGCGGCTGGCCCACACGACGATCGTGCGGCGGCTCGCCCCGCCACTGGCTGGCCACCGAGCCGGACATGGTCGTCTCGCTGATTCCCAACTTCAACCGGGCGCTGTTCGATAGCCTCGCCGTCACGCTGCCGGGCGTGCCCTACGTGACCGTGATGACCGACCTGGCCGACTGGCCGCCGAACTTCTGGATGGAACGCGGCCAGGACCAGCACCTGGTCTGCGGCACGCCGCGGGCCGTGGCGCAGGCGCGCGCGCTCGGCTACGCGGAGCGGCGGATCCACGCTACCTCCGGCATGATCCTGCGACCCGACTTCCATAAGCCGCGCATCGCCGAGCCGCGGGTCGAGCGCTGCCGGCACGGTCTCGATCCGCAGCAGCCGACCGGCATCGTGATGTTCGGCGGGCACGGATCGAAGGCGATGCTCACGATCGCCGAACGCCTGCCGGACACGCAGCTGATCCTCGTCTGTGGACACAACGAGACCCTGGCGCGCAAGCTGCGCGCGGTGCCCGCCTTCGCCGCGCGGCTGGTGCTCGGCTTCACCGACCGGATTCCCGACTTCATGGATCTCGCCGATTTCTTCATCGGCAAGCCGGGACCGGGCAGCCTCAGCGAGGCGATCCAGCGCGGCCTGCCGGTGATCGTGGCGCAGAACGCCTGGACGATGCCGCAGGAGCGCTACAACGGCCAGTGGGTGCGCGAGAACGGCGTCGGGCTGGTCATCGACGGCTTCCGCTCGGTGGCCGGCGCGGTGGGTGTCCTGCTGCCGCGCATCGACGAGTTCCGCGCGCGGGTCGCCCGCATCGAGAACCGCGCGGTCCACGAGATCCCTCCGATCCTCGCGCGGATCCTGGCCGAAAGCGAGCTGCCTGGCCACGGCGCCGCCCGCCCGGGCTGCATCACCGGACAGGCGGCTGCGCGAGTCGCGACGATGACCGGCTGGCGAAGCTGATATCTTCGGCGGATGCCGGGCAGGCGCGCCGCGCCCGGCCCCAGGCTCCGCTTCCGATGAAATCGATCACTCCGCAGCAAGCACTGTTGTTGTCGGTCGCCGCCGCCGTGGCAACGATCGCGATGAAGGCCGGCGCCTGGTGGCTGACCGGCTCGGTCGGCTTCCTGTCCGACGCGCTCGAGTCGCTGGTGAACCTGGCCGGCGCCACCTTCGCCCTGCTGATGGTCAACCTGGCGCGCACGCCCGCCGATGAGCAGCATCCCTGGGGCCACGGCAAGGCGGAGTATTTCTCCGCCGCCTTCGAAGGCGGACTGATCTTCCTGGCCGCGCTCGCGATCCTGGTCGCGGCCGGCGAGCGGCTCCTCAATCCCCAGCCCCTCGGCGAACTCGGGATCGGCACGACCCTCTCGGTCGCCGCGAGCGTGGTCAACTTCGCCGTGGCGCGGGTGCTGTTCGAGGTCGGGCGCCGGCACCACTCGATGGCGCTCGAAGCCGATGCCCGTCACCTGATGACCGACGTGTGGACCACCGCCGGCGTGGTGGCGGGTGTGGCGCTCGCGGCGGCCGTGGGATGGCACTGGCTGGACCCGTTGATCGCGATCGCGGTCGCGCTGAACATCCTGCGCGAAGGCTGGGAGCTGATGCGCCGCTCGGTCGACGGGCTGATGGACCGCGCGCTGGGCGACGGCGACATCGCGAAGATCGAGTCAGTCTTCGCCGGCTTTGCCGGCCGCGGCTGCCGCTTCGCGAACCTGCGCACCCGTTCGGCGGGTCCGCTGCGCTTCGCCCATGTCGACCTGCTGGTGCCGGGCCACTGGAGCGTGACCCGCGCGCACGAACTGGCCGACGAGATCGAACTGGCCGTCCACCGGGTGGGCACGACGCTCAGCACGCACGTGGAGCCGATCGCGGCGCCGTCGCCCGGGCCGGACGATCCCGCCGACCCCGCCGAACCGGAGGCCCGATGAACTGGAAGACCGCCTATCGCTCGATCTACTACCAGGGCGCGCCGGATCCCGCGGACCCCGACCTGGACCCGCGAACCACCGCGCTGCTGGTGATCGACGTCCAGAACACCTATCTCGAACGACCCGACCGGGACGCGCTATCGACCGAAGGCAAGGCCACCTACGACGCCTGGACGCCCTTTCACGAGCGCATGCGCGGCAAGGTGATCCCGGGCATCGCCCGGCTGCTCGACGCCTTCCGGGCGATGGGCGCCGAACGCCTGTTCGCGCGGATCGCCTGCCAGACCCGCGACGGACGAGACCGTTCGCTGAGCCAGAAGAAGCCCGGCTGGAACAACCTGCTGCTTCCGAAGGACGAGCACGCCTCGCAGATCGTGGCCGAGCTGGCGCCCCGGGGCGACGAGATCGTGATCACCAAGACCACCGATTCGGCGCTCACCGGCAGCAACCTGCGGCTCATCCTGCACAACCTGGGAATCCGCACCGTGGTCTGCTGCGGCATCTTCACCGACCAGTGCGTATCCTCGACGGTGCGCAGCCTGGCCGACGAGAGCTTCGAGGTGATCGTGATCGAGGACTGCTGCGCGGCGGGCTCCGACGCGCTTCACCACAAGGAGCTCGAGATCATCAACATGATCTACTGCCACGTCATGTCGAGCGACGAGCTCCTGGCGCTCATGAAGCGCGCCTGATCGCGACCCCGGCCCGCGCGCCGGTGTGACCCGCAACGGTCCAGGTCTCCCTGCCGTTCACGTAGACCGACACGATGCCCTTCGCGGGGCTCACCGGCTGCGCGAAGGTGGCAGTGTCGGCAACCTTGTCCGGGTCGAAGACCACGAGGTCGGCCGCGCAGCCTGGCCGGACGTAGCCGCGCCCGGCCAGCCCGAAGCGATCGGCCGACAGCCCGGTCATCTTGCGCACCGCGGTTTCCACCGGGAACAGGCGGCGCTCGCGCGAGTAGTGCCCGAGCACCCGCGGGAACGCGCCCCAGAGCCGCGGATGCGGGAACAGGTCGTGCGGCAGGCCGTCCGAGCCGACCATGGTCTCCGGATAGGCGAGGATTCGCTCGACGTCGGCCTCGTCCATCATGAAGTAGATCGCGCCGGCCGGCTGCAGCAGGTCGATGGCTGCGGCCGCTTCGACCCCGAGCTCGGCGGCGATGTCGGCCAGGTACCGTCCGGCGAACTCGGGCCGCGGGGTGGACCAGGTGACCAGCGTGCTCGCCGCGATGCTCGCGGCGTCGCGGCGCAGGATGGTCGACGAGGCGGCGTACGGGTAGCAATCCAGGCACACGTCGGCGCGCTTGCGCGTTGCGTCGAACAGCGCGAGCGTCTCCGACGAACGCCCGAAGTTGGCCTTGCCTGCCAGCTTGTGGTGCGAGATCACCTGCCGGACGCCCAGCTCGGCGGCAATGCCGAAGGCTTCCTGCATCGCCGGCAGGACATCGTCGGTCTCGTCGCGGATGTGCGAGGCGATCAGCGCGCCGCTGCCGCGCAGGGGCTCGAGCACGCGGCGGATCTCGTCGGCGGTGGCGGCCGACGCCGGGCCGTAATAGGTGCCGGTGGATGCCCCGATCGCGCCGGCCGCGAGTGCCTCGCGCACCAGCGCCTGCATCGCGGCGATCTCGTCGTCGTTGGCGGGCCTGTCGAGCGCCGACATGGTGCGCACGCGCAGCGTGGTGTGCCCGACCAGCGCCGCGCAATTCACTGCCGACGGCCTGGCGTCCAGCGCCGCGAACCAGTCGGCGAAGCGGTCGAAGCGCTCGCCGTCGTCGGCGGCGACCAGGTTGATCGGCGGCACCGGCTCGCGCGCGCCGAGCGGCGCCAGGCTGATCCCGCAATTGCCCACGATCACCGTGGTCACCCCCTGGCTGACCTTGGGCGCCATGCCCGGATCGGACAGCAGCAGCCGGTCGTCGTGCGTGTGCACGTCGATGAAGCCCGGCGCGAGCGCGAGCCCGTCGAGATCGCGGACCCGCGCGGCACCGCCGGGATCGAGGTTGCCCACCGCGACGATCCTTCCATCGGCGATCGCGACATCGGCGCTGACCCTCGGCGCGCCACTTCCGTCCATCAGTTGCCCGCCGCGCAACAACAATTCCCAACCGGACATGCCCACCTCGCGAAGTCTCGAAAGCCCTTCAGTCTGCGGCTGCGCAAGTCGCGTCGCAAGCGGTCCTTTCCGGATCCGCAACCCGGCACTGCCGGCACACCCGGATGCGTCTGGACTTGGGTGCCCGCGCGCACTACAGTGACGCAGCGCGCCAGGAGGAGGCACCCAAGGCGTGCATCAAGGAGGCCCTGGACGGCCCGGTTCGAGACAGGCACAACGGGCATGTTCCTTGCTTCAACAGAGTCTCCGGAAAGCTCGGGCCGGTCGGCGTCCGTGTTCCACCAACCTTGAGGGGAAACCATGTTCCTGAAGTCTTCGTCCCGTCCGCTGGCCGGCGTGCTGGCGCGCGCGACCCTTTCGCTGGTCGCCGCGGCCACCTTCGCGATCGCCGCTCCGGCCGTCGCGCAGCAGAAAGTCCTGAAGTTCGTCCCCGAGGCCGACCTGCGAAGCCTCGACCCGATCTGGACCACCGCCTACATCACGCGCAACCACGGCTACATGATCTACGACGTGCTGCTCGCCGTCGACGAGAAGTTCGAGGTCAAGCCGCAGATGGTCGACAAGTGGGAGATCAGCGCCGACAAGCTGACCTACACCTTCACCCTGCGCGACGGGCTCAAGTTCCACGACGGTTCGCCGGTCCGCTCGGCCGACTGCATCGCGTCCATCGAGCGCTGGGCCAAGCGCGACGTGTTCGGCCAGAAGCTCGGCGACATGACCAAGAGCTGGACCGCGGTCGACGACAAGACCTTCAAGCTCGAGCTCAAGCAGCCCTTCCCCTACGTGCTCGACGCGCTGGCCAAGCCCTCGTCGAACGTGCCCTTCATCATGCCGGAGCGCCTGGCCAAGACCGATGCCTTCACGCAGGTCACCGAGGCGATCGGCTCGGGCCCATTCAAGTTCGTCAAGGAGGAGTGGGTTCCGGGCAGCAAGGTGGTCTACGTCAAGAACACCGACTACAAGCCGCGCTCGGAGCCGCCGTCCTGGGGTTCGGGCGGCAAGGTGGTCAAGGTCGACCGGGTCGAGTGGATCTACATCCCCGACTCGGCCACCGCGGCCGCGGCGCTCAACGCCGGCGAGGTCGACTGGTGGCAGCAGCTCCCGCCCGACCTGATCCCGCTCCTGTCCAGGAACAAGGACGTGAAGGTCGAGAACGTCGATCCGCTGGGCTCGATCGGCCTGCTGCGCTTCAACCACCTGCAGCCCCCGTTCAACAACGTGAAGCTGCGCCAGGCCGTGCTCGCCGCGGTGAACCAGCAGGACTACGCGCTGGCGATCGCCGGCGACCCGAAGAGCGGCAAGCCCTGCGCGTCGTACTTCACCTGCGGCACGCCGCTGGCCAACGACGCCGGCTCCGAGGCGCTGACCGGCAAGCGTGACATCGCCAAGGCCAGGCAGATGGTCAAGGACTCGGGCTACAAGGGCGAGAAGGTCATCCTGATGACCGCGACCGACCAGCCGATCGTCCACTCGCAGGCGCTGGTCACCTCGGAGCTGCTGCGCTCGATCGGCATCAATGCCGAACTCGCGGCCAGCGACTGGGGCACGCTGATCACCCGGCGCTCGTCCAAGGAGCCGATCGAGAAAGGCGGCTGGAGCATCTTCCACACCTGGTTCGTGGGCCCGGACATGGTGAACCCGGCCCTGAACTCGCCGCTGCGCGGCGCGGGCGAGAAGTCCTGGTTCGGCTGGCCGAACGATCCGAAGCTCGAAGAGCTGCGCGACGCCTGGTTCGCGGCGCAGACGCCCGCCGAGCAGAAGAAGATGGCCGAGGAACTCCAGAAGCGCGCCTTCGAGACCGTGCCCTACGTCCCGACCGCCCAGTTCATCATTCCGACCGCGTACCGCACGAACATCACCGGCATCATCAAGTCGCCGGTCACGTTCCTGTGGAACGTCGAGAAGAAGTGACCTGATTCTCCGAGGCAGTCTTGATCTACTACATCGTCAAGCGACTGCTCGCGACCATCCCCGTCATGGGGGTGGTCGCGCTGTTCGTCTTCTCGCTCCTCTATCTCTCCCCCGGCGACCCTGCCGCGGTGATCGCCGGCGACATCGCCACCGAGGAAGACATCGCCCGGATCCGGGCGTCGCTCGGCCTGGACCAGCCCTACCTCGTGCGTTTCGGCCACTGGCTGTGGGCCCTCGCTCAGGGCGACCTGGGCACCTCGATCTTCACCAACCTGCCGGTCACGCAGCTGATCGCCCAGCGGGTCGAGCCGACCGTGGCGCTCACGCTGTGCACGCTGATCGTCTCGATCGTGATCGCGGTGCCGCTGGGCGTCATCGCCGCGGCGCGCGCCGGCGGCTGGGTCGACCGGATGGTGATGGCGATCTCGGTGATGGGCTTCTCGGTGCCGGTCTTCGTGCTGGCCTACCTGCTGATCGGGCTCTTCTCGATCCAGCTGGAGTGGCTGCCGGTGCAAGGCTACAAGAGCCTCTCCGAAGGCTTCGTGCCTTTCATCCGGCACATGATCCTGCCCAGCGTGGCGCTCGGCATCGTCTACATGGCGCTGATCGCGCGCATCACGCGGGCCAGCATGCTCGACGTGCTGTCGCAGGACTACGTTCGGACCGCGCAGGCCAAGGGGCTGGCGCCGCAGACCGTGCTGGTCGGTCACGCGCTGAAGAACGCGGCGGTGCCGGTCGTGACCATCATCGGCATCGGCGTGGCCCTCCTGATCGGCGGCGTGGTGGTGACCGAAACCGTGTTCGCGATTCCCGGCATCGGGCGGCTCACCGTCGACGCCATCCTGCGCCGCGACTACCCGATCATCCAGGGCGTCACGCTGCTGTTCTCCGCGGTCTACGTGATCGTCAACCTGCTGGTCGACCTGTCGTACACGCTGTTCGACCCGCGCATCCGCTACTGACCCTGTGACCGATCCACGATGAGCTCCGCGACCGTCTCGCCCGCGGCTGCCTCCGCGCAGCCCGATTCGCCCCGAAGGACCCGCTTCAGGGATGCGCTCCGGCGCCACCCGACCGCGATCTTCGGCGGCACCGTCCTCGTCCTGATGGCGCTGATCGCCATCCTCGCGCCCTGGCTCGGCACCACCGATCCGCTGGCGCTGTCTCCGATCCGCCGGCTGCGCCCGCCCGGCGAACAGTGGTGGTTCGGCACCGACATGCTGGGCCGCGACGTGTACAGCCGCGTCGTCTACGGCACCCGCGTGTCGTTGTCGGTGGGGCTCGCGGTGGCCATCCTCAGCTCGATCATCGGGCTGGCGATCGGCCTGGTCACCGGCTTCGTGCGCTGGGCCGACGCGATCGTCATGCGGATCATGGACGGGCTGATGTCGATCCCCTCCGTGCTGCTGGCGATCGCGCTGATCGCCCTGACCGAGGCGAGTCTGCAGAACGTGATCATCGCGATCACGATCACCGAGATCCCGCGCGTGGTCAGGCTGGTGCGCAGCCTGGTGCTCACGCTGCGCGAGCAGCCCTACGTGGAGGCCGCGGTGGCCTCGGGCACGCGGCTGCATCGCATCCTGCTCAAGCACATCCTGCCCAACACGATGGCCCCGCTGCTGGTGCAGGCCACCTACATCTGCGCATCGGCGATGATCACCGAGGCCATCCTGAGCTTCATCGGCGCGGGCACGCCACCCAACATCCCGAGCTGGGGCAACGTGATGGCCGAGGCGCGCAGCCTGTTCCAGATCGCCGGCTACCTGATCTTCTTCCCCGGCCTGTTCCTGTCGCTGACGGTGCTGGCCGTGAACCTCCTCGGCGACGGGATGCGCGATGCGCTCGACCCGCGCCTGGCGCGCCGGATGTGAGCGGCACCATGACCGACAAGAACCAGCCTTTGCTCCGGGTCAGCAACCTCAAGACCCACTTCGAGAACCGCGACGGCGTGGTGCGCGCCGTCGACGGCGTGTCCTTCGACGTGATGCCCGGCGAGACGCTGGCGGTGGTCGGCGAGTCCGGCTGCGGCAAGAGCGTGACCTCGCTGTCCATCCTGCGCCTGATCCCCACGCCGCCGGCGCGGATCATGCCGGGCAGCCGCATCGAGTTCAAGGGCCGCAACCTGCTCGAGCTCACCGACGCGCAGATGCGCCAGATCCGCGGCAACGAGATCTCGATGATCTTCCAGGAGCCGATGACCTCGCTGAACCCGGTGCTCACCATCGGCAGGCAGATCTCCGAGGCTCTGGTGCTGCACAAGGGCATGACGAAGCAGCAGGCCACCGAGCGGGCGGTCGAGATGCTCAGGCGGGTCAACATCCCCGAGCCCGAGCGACGGATCACGCAGTATCCGCACGAGCTGTCCGGCGGCATGCGCCAGCGGGTGATGATCGCGATGGCGCTGGCCTGCGAGCCGCAGCTGCTGATCGCCGACGAGCCGACCACCGCTCTCGACGTGACCATCCAGGCGCAGATCCTCGACCTGATGCGCGACCTGCGCGACGACACGCACGCGTCGATCATCCTGATCACGCACGACCTGGGCGTGGTGGCCGAGATGGCGCAGCGCGTGGTGGTCATGTACGCCGGCCGCAAGGTCGAGGAGGCGCCGGTGCGGCAGCTCTTCGCCGTGCCGCGCCATCCCTACACCCGCGGGCTGCTCGACTCGATGCCCAAGCTGGGCGAATCGCTGCGCGGGCACGATCGCCAGCGGCTCACCGAGATCCCGGGCATGGTGCCCTCGCTGAAGACCGAGATGCCGGGCTGCCTGTTCGCGCCGCGCTGCACCTTCGCCACCGAGCGCTGCTCGCGCGAGGTGCCGCCGCTGAAGGACTACGGAGACGGCCACCTGTCGGCCTGCTGGGAGTCCGAACGCGTCGCCGCGCTGGCCACGGCCGGCGCGCTGGAAGGGAGCGCAGCCTGATGAGCGCCGTCATGAAGGAACGCGCCG
>MEEC01000247.1 GCA_001724315.1 Lautropia sp. SCN 70-15
CAGCGAATACGCCGGCGAAGTCGCCGCCGCCGCGCATGCGGTGCACGGCGCGATCGGCTTCACCGAAGAGTACGAACTGCAGCGCCTCACCCGCCCGGTTCAGCCGGCGGCCGTCTCGACCGGCACGCCGGCACGCCTGGCAGCGCGGATCAGGTCGCGATCCAGCGTAGCAAGCGTCAGGCCGCGTCGCATTGCCAGCTCGAGGTAGGCCGCGTCGTAGGCAGTCTGTTCGAACTCGCTCGATAGCGCATCGATGGCCCGCATTCCCACCGGCTCGCGGTCCATCAGCAACGGGAGCGCGAGCGCTCGTTCGAGCAGCGCCGTGCGCGTGGACGCGTCGATGCGGCCCCGCCTCTGGGCGCCAGCCAGCACGTTCACGCACTCCAGCGTCCAATGGGCCGGCACCCAGACCTGCGCGTGCACGAGTCGATCGAGGATCGACTCGGTAAAAGGCGTGGCCTCGTCCTCGAAGAGCCAGGCGAGCGTCACCGACGCGTCGACCGCGAAGACATGGGCGAAAGAGGGTTCCGCGGCGCGCGCGATTGAAGGGCCTTCCTGTTGGCCGATCATCGCCGCCCCTCGGCGCGCAACTCGGCAATCGTGGATTCCCCAAGCACGACCCCGCGCCTGGCCTCGCGCAAGGCGGCAATCGCCGCTCGGGCACGGGCTGTGTCGCTGCCGGGCTCGGGCGGCAACAGGCGCGCCACTGGCTTTCCGTGGCGAGTGATGGTGATCGACTCGCCCCGCGCGACCCGATCGATCAACTCGGAGAGTCGGTTCTTGGCCTCGAGCACGCCTATCGTCGTGGTCATTTGATCACCCCAGGAATTCGACACCGCATCCGGTCGAGAGGTCCCCTGCGGGCCCACTCCGGCGTGAGGGCAGGAACTCGCAATTTTGCCTTTCTGGCTATATTTCTGTCCAGATTAAATAGGGCTTCTGTCCAGATTAATGAGGGCGCTACGTCAGGCCGGCCGCAGATCCGTCCGCGCGAAGTCGTCCCCGACGAACAGCAGGGGCGCGTTCAGCACCCGTGCAAGGGCATAGGCAAAGCAGTCCCCGAAGTTCAGGCCCGCCGGGTGGCGCTCGCGCCCGAACCGGTTCCAGCCGAGCATCGCGGCATCGGACAGCCGCGCGTCGAAGGCCACGCGATGGATCGCTGCTCGATCGACGAAACGATCCAGCAATCGGCGACCCGGGTCGCCTCTCCTCACCGACATCACCATCCTGGCTTCGAAGAAGGTCGGTTCCGCGATCAACCGCACAGGGTGGCCGAGCAGCCTGCTGCCCACGGCCTCGGCCGCGGGCTCCCCGAGCAGCATCGACACCAGCGCCGAGGTGTCGATGACGATCCGGCTCATTCCGGCAAACCGGTGCGTGGATCGATGCCGAGGATTTCCTCCTCGCTGGCGTCGGACAACGCAGGCAAGGCCGCGCCCTCGCGCCCGAAAGCCAGCAGTTCCTCGAGCGTCATGTCGCCACGCGCGGGCCTTGCCGTGCCCAATCGCACGGACTCCAGGATCGCGATGACTTCCCGATTGACCGAGCGGTGGTGACTGCGCGCCTGCTCCTTGAGCCAGGCGAGGAGCGGATCGGGCAGATCGCGCAAGCTCATGTTGTTGGCCATCGTCGGTTCCGGACGCGTCTCGAGTGCTCTCATTTTGCTATCACCTTGGCTCATGTGCAAGGACACTGCTGGGTAGATGGGCCCAGCCAGGCTGCTGTTGGCCGACTCTAGTCGCCCGCGCCTCGAGCGGCATCCAACCGATGCATCGGCCGAAAGGCCAATGGCGACGCGCTCCTCGTCGGCTCATCATGCGACGCAGACATCACAAGGCGCACCACAGACGGCGACCCGGTCTTCGCAGGCCACTCCGACGAACTCACCACAATGCATGCATTCTGCGTAGACTCCTTCGGAGTCGCATCTCGAACGGCGCCGAGCCGGCCCTTGCCGGCCGCGCTGTCCGCCGGAATGCGCGCCGACCACTCCGAGCCCGAGGCCAGCCCATGCCCTCCCTGCAGATCCGCGACATGCCCGACGACGTCTACCAGGCGCTCGCCTACCGGGCCGAGCGCGCGCGCCGCAGCCTGGCGCAACAGGCCGTCGTCGAGCTTAGAGAAGCCATGGGCATCGCCGGCGGCAGACAGCGCATCCTCGGCCGGATCCGCGAGCGCCTCGCCGAGGGCGGCGCTCGTGATCTCCGATCCGAGCCCGAGGCCCTGGTTCGCGCCGACCGGGATCGCTGAGCCGATGCGCCTGGTGCTCGATGCCTCGGCGGCGGTGCACGTGGTTCTCGGCACGCCGAACGCGGCGAAGCTCCTCGACCGTCTCGACCAGGCCAGCCTGGTGCTGGCGCCTTCGCTGTATCACGCCGAGGTGGCCAACACGCTGTGGAAGTACCTGCGCGCCGGCGAGTTGCACCGCGAGCAGGTCTTCGAGCACTACGAGGCGGCGGCCGGGCTGCTCGACGGCGTCGAGCCCGACGCCTCGCTGGCCGCCGAGGCACTGGCCGGCGCGGGGCGTCATGCACAACCCGTGTTCGACCTGCTCTACGTCGTCACCGCGCTGCGCCACGGCTGCCGCCTGCTGACCGTGGACACGCGGCTCGCCGCGCTGGCGCGCAGGATCGACCCGGAGTTGCTGGCCTGATTCAGTCTTCCCGGCCCGCCTTGCGCCTGCGGATCCCGAGCATCCACAGCAGCACCATCAGCGCCGCGAAGCCGAAGGTGAAGGCCGCGAACTTCAGCCCCCGCCATAGTGCAGCGCTCGCCTCGGGGCTGTCGTCGGCGAACAGGTCGATCGTGTCCACCACCGGTTGGTAGATCTGGACCAGCGACACCATCGCGAGCAGCACCGCGATGATCATCTGGCTCATGTCGCGGCGGTGCTGCCAGGCGTCTTCCAGCCTGGAGTCGATCTCCTCGAGCCGCAGCTTCAGCGCGTCGCGCTGGTCGTCGGCGCCTCGCCCGGACAGGCCCAGCCGGTAGAGCTCGCGCTCGGTGTCGTAGTGAAAGACGTTGGGCAGCCAGAGGCCCTTCAGGTTGCGGTCGACCAGCTCGCGCGCGGTCTCCAGCTCCGGCAGGCGAACCTTGCCGTCGCCGAGCACCTCGGTCGCGCGAGCGGCGGCCTCGCGCAGCAGGTCTTCGTTCAGCACGATCACCGCGTGCGGGACCAGCAGATAGGGACTGATGCCCACGGTGCCCACGGTGGCCTCGAGTGCGCGATCGGCCTCGGTCACGTGGAACAGCGTGCGGCGATGGATGCGGGTGAAGGCGTCGTCGCGCTCGAGCGTGGCGGTCAGCGTGTCCTCGGCCTCGGCCAGGTCGATCTCCTCGAAATCGAAGATCCCGGTGACCACGCCGCAGGCCGCGCGCAGCAGCCCGGCCTGCCTGCCGTTCCAGTCGCCGACCCCGCCGCCGCGCATCGCCGCGATCGCGGCGGTCAGCGAGCGCGGATCGTCGGCGCGCTCGACCAGCTCGATCGTGCCAGCCACCGGCCGCGTGCCGCGGTGCCCGCTGCCCCCCACGCGCATCGGGCCATCCAGGCCCGCTCCTCCGACCTCGCCCGTGATGTCGACACCGACCAGCTGCCGCACCGCGGCCGGCACCAGCCCCTCCACGGTGCCCACCTCGGCGCCCTCGACCCGGAAGCGGATCTTCCGGTGCAGCTGGGTGTCCTCGGTCACCCCGTCGTACAGGTGGATCAGCTTGATCAGGTCGTACTCGTCGAACCAGTCGCCCTCGGCCGGCCGCAACGTGAGGTGCCAGACGGTGCGCCCGGCCGCCTCGTAGCGGGTGCGATTCAGGTAGCCGCGCACCCGGCGCTGCGGCGCGCCGCAGGCGATCGCCTCGCGGCGGCCTTCGGAGCGGTACTCGAGCACCGTCGGAAACAGGATCTCGATGTCGAGCTTCACCGAGTCGGGCGGCGCGTCCTCGTCGCCGTGGGTGATGCAGTGGCTCAGGAAGGGCCGCGACTCCTGGAAGGCATAGGACAGCAGGTCGCCTTCCATCGAGCCGAAGATCGGGCACATCCGGTGCAAGGCAGGTTCGGCCGAGCGCGGTTCGTGCGACACGCCGTGAAGGCAGACCGCGGCATCGGCGAACTCGAGCAGCGGCGCCTCGAGGCGCACCGCGGGCACGTCGGGCCCGCACTCGAGCAGGCAGGCCTTCAGGTCGCGGTCGTTCTCCGGATCCGCGACGCCCAGCGCGCGGTAGAACTCGACCAGGAAGGCGCGCAGCGTGGCGGTGTCGAGCGGCGCCGCGTCGTGGTCGAGCCGCAGCAGCATCAGGTGATCGGCGCGCCCGTCTCCGCCGGGCAGTTCCGGCTGCACGTAGTCGACCTGCAGGCGCCGCGCGCCCAGCCGGGCCAGGATCGCGAGCCGGCGGCGGGCGGTGCGAACCGCATCCGGATCCGCCGGATCGAGCCGCTCGGGGCGCTCCGCCTCGGCGAGCGCCGCGGCGAGCGCGGCCCCGTGCGCATGCGCCGCGTCGCGCAGGCCTGCCAGCGCGCGCTCGGCCAGCGGGCGCGCGAGTCCGTGGCCGCGCGCCGCCGGATCGATCGCGATGTAGGTCAACAGCCCGCACCGGCTCTGCGGGTAGTACTCGAAGGCGACGCCGCCGAGGACGGCCTCGCCGTCGCCCGCGACCATCACCACCAGGTCCATCCAGGGCTCGTTCGCCGGCCGCGCCTCGCTCATCCGCGCGGGCCACTCGGCCGGATCCTCGCGCTCGGATGCGATCGGGAAGGCGGCGTCGTAGATCGGCACGAAGCCCGCCATCAAGCGATCGAAACGCGCGCGGTCGGCGCGCAGCAGGCCGCGCAGGCTGGCGAGCGCCGGCACGGCCTGCTCCGCGCCAGCCTGCCCGGCCTGTTCCGTAGGGTTCCCTGAATTCATCGCAACGATCCTCGCATCGCGTACTCGTCGGCGCTGGCGGGCTCGAATGACACGCCGTCCACGATCCGGCCGTCCACGATTTCGATCTTGCGCTGGCAGCGCGCGGCAAGGCGCGGGTCGTGGGTCACGATCAGGCAGGCGGCGCGGGTGTCACGATTGAACTCGAGCAGCAGCTCGAACACGTCGTCGGCGCTCTTCGTGTCCAGGTTGCCGGTGGGCTCGTCGGCCAGGATCAGCCGCGGCGAATTCGCCAGCGCGCGCGCGATCGCCACCCTCTGCTGCATGCCTCCGGAAAGCTGGCCAGGCTTCTTGCCCTCGGCGCCGCTCAGGCCCACCCGCGCGAGCAGCTCGCGCGCTCGTTCCTCGGCCTCGTCGTCGGGTACGCCGCGCTCGATGATCGCCGGCATCATCACGTTCTCCAGCGCGCTGAACGCGGGCAGCAGGTGGTGGAACTGGAACACGAAGCCGATCGTGCGGCCGCGCAACTCGGTGATGCCGGCCTCGTCGAGCCCTTCGATCGGGCGGCCGGCGATCGCCACCCGCCCCGAGGTCGGCCGCTCGAGCAGCCCGATCAGGTTCAGCAGCGTGCTCTTGCCCGAGCCCGACGGCCCGACCAGCGCGACGAACTCGCCCTCGCGCAGCCTCAGGTCGATGCCGTGCAGCACCTCGGTCTCCACCGCGCTGCCCACGCCATAGGACTTGCGCACGCCCTCCAGCTCGACGATGGGCAGGGCTTCGACGGCCCGCCGCCCTGCTTCGTTCGTTGCGCTCACATCCGGATCGCCTGTACCGGGTCCATCTTCGCCGCGCGGCGCGCCGGCAACGCGGCCGATGCAAGCCCGACCATGATCGCGATGCCGCAGGCGCCCAGCATGATGGAGGGGTCGAGGTCCACGGTGAACAGCGCGCTGCCGTGCGCGCGGGGCAGCACGCCGAGCAACGAGCCGATCAGCCCGTAGAGCCCGCCCTGCACCAGGAAGACCGACATGATGCGCAGCGGGCTCGCCCCCATCGCGCGCAGGATCCCGATCTCGCGCTGCTTCTGCACCACCGACACCACCAGCACGCTGGCGATGCCGACCGCCACGATCACCACCACGAAGCCGCGGATCAGGCCGTTGGACACGCTCTGGTTGCGCAGCGCCGAGAGCAGCTGCGCGTTGGTGGTCATCCAGCTGTCGACCGAGAGCCCGGTCTGCGCGCGCAGCCGGCCGGCGACCTTCTCGGCGCCGAAGATGTCGGTCACCGCCAGGTCGATGTTCGAGATGCCGGCCGGCAGGTCGAGCAAGGTCTGCGCGAGCCGGATCGTCACGAAGACCCAGCGTCGGTTCAGGTCGCGGTTGCCGATGTCGAAGAGCCCGGTGACGGTCACCAGATCGTCGCGCCCCTCGGGCGTGAGCACGCGGATCCGGTCGCCCAGCCCCACGCCCAGGTCCTTGGCCAGCTCCACGCCGATCACCGCGTTGGTGCCGGACACTTCGAAGGCGCCGCGCACCAGGTAGTCGTCGATCTTCACGATCCGCGCATAGCGCTCGGGGTCCACGCCGGTCAGCGCGATCGCGCGACTGGCCTCGCCGCGCAGCGCGAAGCCGGCGCCCGAGACCACCGGCGACACCGCGACCACGCCCGGCGTGGCCGCCGCGAGCCGCGCCACCGCCTCCCACTGGTCGACCGAGCGCAGGCGCTGCGCGCGCGGCTGCACGATCGCGGCCGTGCCCTCGGCCGGCAGCGAGCGCAGCGCGACCTCGTCGGGCGGCCGGACGACGATGTGCGCCTGGCTGCCCAGGGTGCGCTCGATGATCGCGTCCTGCAGCTGCGAGATCAGGTGGGTCAGGAACACGATGACCGCCACGCCGGCGGTCACGCCGGCCAGGATCAGGATCGTCTGCGCCCTGCCCTCGCGCAGGTAGCGCAGGGCGACCAGCCACTCGAAGGGCAGGCGGGGCAGGCGAAGGCGGCGCATGGGCGGGCTCGTGCGCATCGCGCCGGGGTGTCGGCGAGCGGCCGCGGCACGCTCAGCGCGTGCCCGGCGCCTCTCCCATGTTCAGCCGGGCGCGCGGCCCCGGAAGGCGCACGCGCTCGCCGGCCACCGCGCCGGACTCCGGCGTGATCACCGGATCGTCCTCGGCCAGGCCCTCGACGATCTCGACGATGCCCACGCCGCGCAGGCCCAGTTTCACCGGCTGGTGCAGCGCCCGGCCGTCGCGCATCAGCAGCACGTGGGCGCCGGGGTTCGCGCCGGTCTCGGCGTCGCGGATCGCCCAGGCCGGCAGGACGAGCGCGCTGTCGCGCCGCGCCACCACCATCTCGACCGACACCGTCATGTCCGGCTTCAGGAACTCGGGCGGCCGGGCGACCTCGAGCCACACCTCGACGGTGCCGCGCTGCAGGTCGACCGAGGGCGCGACCCAGGTCAGCGCGGCTTCGAAAGGCCGCCCCGGAAAGGCGTCGGCCAGCGCGGAGGCCTTCTGGCCGGGCGCGAGCCAGCGCAAATTCTTCTCGTCCACCGTGGCCACGATCCGGGTGGCGCCGGCGCGCGCCATCGTGAGCAGCGCGCGGCCCACCTGGGCGGTGTCGCCGGGCTCGGCGGCGCGGGTCAGCACGACCCCGTCGGCCGGGGCCACCAGCACCAGCGTGTCCAGACGCGCCTCGGCGCTGGCAAGGTTGGCGCGCGCCTGCGCGATCCGCGCCCGCGCCAGCTCGGCCTCGATGCCGCCCTCGCGCGCGCCTTCGGCCTGCGCCTGCGCCGACGCCAGGGCCGCGCGGGCGGTATCGACTTGCCGCTGGGCCTCGTCGGCCCGCGATTGCGACACGTAGCCCTGGGCGACCAGCTCGCGGGCGCGCCCGAGCTCGCGCCGGGCGGCCTCGAGGTTGGCGCGCGTCTGCGCGAGCTGCTGCTCGGCCACCGGCCG
>MEEC01000248.1 GCA_001724315.1 Lautropia sp. SCN 70-15
CCCGCGGCAGGCGCCGAAGTTCGCGGCGCGCCTGGCCCTGCTGGCCGCAGTCTGCATCACCTTCGTGGCCGGCCTGGTCTACGGGATGATGGCGATGAGGCCGTTCTGGTACGGCGGTGAAGTCGCCGTGGCCTTCCTGATCGAGTCTTTCGTCGGCGGGCTCGCCTTCGCGGTCTTCTTCACCTACCTGGCGCACGGCTTCAACTCGGGGTCGGTCGACGCGCCCACGCGGTCGCTGTTCTCCAACGTGCTGCCGAAGGCCTTCGCCGCGGTCATCGCCCTGCACATCCTGTTCGTGCTGGCCCGGCTCGCCACCGGCCTCTGGAGCAATGCTGACGGCCTGCAGGTGTGGCAGCGGATCGCCGGCTCCACCTCGTTCCAGCTCGAACTCTGGATCGGCCTGGTGTTGCCGCTGGTGCTGATGGCGATGCCCGGCACGCGCCGCAGCCCGGCGATGCAGATCCTGGCCGCCCTGCTGGTGATGGTGGCGCTCTTCGCTGCGCGCTACGATTTCATCGTCGGCGGCCAGCTGGTGCCGCTCTTCAAGGGCAGCTGGGTGCACGGCCTGATCGAGTACTCGCCGTCGCTGACCGAATGGCTGGTCCTCGCCATGGCGATCTGCCTGGCGAATGCGGTCAATGCCTTCGGCGAGTGGAAGTTCAGGATCGGGGGCGGGGACGCGCGATGAACCTGGCGACCGCCCCGGGGCGAGGCGAGGACGCCGTGGATCGGGTCTCACCCGAAACCGCACTCGCCTGGTCCGACCTCTTCCTGTGCCTGGGACGGGCCTGGCTGCCGCCGCCGGCCGGGCTGTCCGCCGCGGACTGGTGCGGACCGCTCGCCGACGACCTGGACGACCTGGGGACGGAACTGGGGCTCGATGTCCAGGCGGCCACGGCCGCGCTGCGCGACGAGGCAGGCAAGAGCGAAGCCCGGGACCCCTGGCTGGTCGTCTACAGCCGTCTCTTCCTGGTGCCGCCGGTGCCGGTCACGCTGAACACCGGGATCTACCTCGAAGGCGCGCTCGGCGGCAATGCCTCGCAGATGATGCAGGCCTGCTACCGGGTCGCGGGTTTCGAGCAGGACTTGCGCTTCCGGGACCTGCCCGACCATGCGGCGATGCAGCTGGAGTTCCTCGGCGCGCTGTTCGAGCGCGGCGCGCGCGGCGATCCGGACGCGGTCGGTCAGGCAAGGGAATTCCTCGCGGGCTTCGTCGATCACTGGGCGGAGCCGCTGCGCAAGGCTTGCGAGCGGGCGGTTCCGAGCCATGCCGAGGCGAAGACGTTCGCCGAGCTGGCGCGGGTGGTCGAGTCGGCGCTGGCGACCCTGGCCTGAGGCGGCGCTCGGCATCCTCGATTTCGTGGACTCTCGCGGTGCCGGGCGAGTGGCGAAAGCGCTTGGCGGCGGGGCTGCTGCTATGGGTCCTGGCCGGCGCCGGAAGCGCCCGGGCCGAGATGGGGTCCGGCGACTACCAGCCGCCGGCGCCGGCCCGCAGCGCGAGTCCAGAGGAGCGGCTCAGGGAAGCCGAGGCGCAGGCGAGGGCGCGGGCCGAGGCGGAGCGCAAGGCGCGCGAGGCCGAGCAGCGCGAGGAGGGTGCACGGCTGGCCAGGCAACAGCTGCTCGACGCCCGTCCCTGGGCGGTGCGGCTGACCGAGCTGCGCTGCGCGGGCTGCCATGGCGAGGCGTACCATCGCCAGCGTGCGCACGGCACGCTGGGCTGGCTGCTGGTCCTCCTGCGAATGGAGTGGTTCAACGGGGCCCGCTTCGAGCCGGGCGAGCGGCGGGTGATCGTGGCGCACCTGGCCCGGGATGCCAGCGCCGCTCGAGAGGCCGCCGAGTTCGGGCTGCTCGCGATCGGCGTCGGGTCGTTTGGGCTTTCGGCCTGGTTCTTGTGGCGGTGGGCGCATGGTCAGCGCAGGGTGGCCAGACGGGATTGACCGGGAGTAGGGAATGAAAAGGGTTACAGGCCACTGGGCCGCGGGCGGGTTGCCCGCTGCGACCGCTGTCTTTTTGGCGCTTGCCGCGGTGCTTCTGCTGCCAGCCAACGGTGCGTGGGCAGACGATTCCGCCAAGCGGCCGGGCACGGCACAAACAGCGAAGAAGACCGTTCCGTCCGTGCCTGCCTCGCCTGGTGTGTCCCTGGTGCCGACCGGGCCAGACCACGGCTCGACGGCCGCTGCTCGCGCAAGGCAGGCGCAGGCCAGTTCGAGCCCGCGCGCGGCAGGTGAGCCGCCGGCACGTCAGGCCTGGGAACGGCCGCAGCAGGTGCCACTGGGACTGTGCAGCGGCGACTGACGCCACCGGCGACGCGAGGGCAAGCTCGATCGATCGTCTGCTAGTTGTCCGATCTGGACAGGTGAGTATCCACTATCGCTGCGGCGTCAGGGCGAACAGGAGCTCTGTCTGACTGTCATGTTTCCTGGCGCGTGTAACTTCATTGTCACACTCGGCCCTCAAGATGCCCTCATCGATAACCGATCCGGTTTCTTTCAAAGAGGTGCGAGATGAAATTCAGCCACACCCTGATCGCCGGCCTGCTGACCGCCGGCTTCGCGGCCGGCGCACACGCCCAGGCCAAGCTCGTCAAGATCGACGGCTCCAGTACTGTGTTCCCGGTGACCGAGGCCGTCGCCGAGGACTTCCAGAAGGCCCAGAAAGGTGCCGTCAACGTCACGGTCGGTATCTCCGGCACCGGCGGCGGCTTCAAGAAGTTCTGTCGCGCCGAGACCGACGTCCAGAACGCCTCGCGTCCGATCCTGCGCAAGGAGATGGACGACTGCAAGGCCGCTGGCGTCGAGTACGTCGAGCTGCCGGTCGCCTTCGACGCGCTGACCGTCGTCATCAACCCGAAGAACCAGTTCCTCAAGAGCATCACGGTCGAGGAGCTCAAGAAGATGTGGGAGCCGGCCGCCCAGGGCAAGGTCATGAAGTGGAATGATGTGAACCCGGCCTGGCCCGACGCGCCGCTGAAGCTGTTCGGCGCCGGTGCCGACTCGGGCACCTTCGACTACTTCACCGAGGCGATCACCGGCAAGTCCAAGTCCAGCCGAGGCGACTTCACCGCGTCGGAAGACGACAACGTGCTGGTACAGGGTGTTTCGCGCGACGTGAACGCGCTGGGCTTCTTCGGTTTTGCGTACTATCACGAGAATGCCGACAAGCTGAAGGGCGTGCCTATCGCCCCGAAGGCCGGCGCGAAGGCGGTTACCCCGTCGATGGAATCGGTGCTCGATGGCAGCTACCAGCCGCTGTCGCGTCCGATCTTCATCTACGTGAACGCCAAGTCGCTGGACAAGCCCGAGGTGAAGGCCTTCGTCGAGTACTACATGACGAACGGCGCCAAGCTGTCGCGTGAGGTGTCCTACGTGCCGCTGCCCGACAGCGCCTACAAGATCGGTCTGGAGCACGTGAACAAGAAGCGCGTCGGCACGGTGTTCGGTGGCGTCTCGGAAGTCGGCGTCACGATCGAAGAGCTGATGAAGCGCGAAGCGAAGTTCTGATATCGGCGGTCGCGGCGGAGGGTTTGCCCGCGCGCCGCGGCGATTCGACGGATGGGCGCGTGACGGCGAGTCGCGCGCTTTTCCCTTTGCAGGGGCCTGACCATGGCAATTTCGATGAGCACGGATGCGAACGCACCCTCGGATGCGCCGGCATCGCGCGACGCGGCGGCTCGACTGCGCCGCGACATGAAGCGCAAGCGGTCGCGGCACCTGAAGGAACGCGCGATCGAGATCCTCCTGTTCCTTGCCGCCTCGGTCTCGGTCCTGACCACCGCGGGAATCGTCTATGTCCTGGTTAGTGAATCGTTCGTGTTCTTCAGTCATGTGCCGATCTGGGACTTCCTGACCGACACGCAGTGGACGCCGCTTTTCGACGACGCGCACTTCGGGATCATGGTGTTGCTGTCGGGCACCTTGACGAGTTCCTTCGTGGCGCTGTCGGTGGCGATTCCCCTCGGCACGATCATCGCGATCTACCTGTCCGAATTCTCCTCGCACCGAACCCGCGAGATCGTCAAGCCTGCGCTCGAGCTGCTCGGCGGCGTGCCGACGATCATCTACGGCTATTTTGCGTTGCTGTTCCTCACACCGCTGCTGCAGAAGGTCTTCCCGGGGCTGCCCGGGTTCAGTCTGCTGTCGGCCGGCCTCGTCATGGGCGTGATGATCATTCCCTACGTGAGTTCGATCAGCGAGGACGCCATGCGCGCAGTGCCGATGTCGCTGCGCGAGGGCGCCTACGCAATGGGGTCCACCCGTCTCCAGACCGCCTTGCGCGTCGTCGTGCCGGCTGCGTTCTCCGGCATTGCGGCTGCCTACATTCTGGGGATCTCACGCGCGGTCGGTGAGACGATGATCCTGGCGGTCGCCGCGGGCATGCAGCCGAACCTGACCTTCAATCCCGCCGAGCCTGCGGCGACGATCACCGCCTTCATCGTGCAGGTGGCGCTCGGCGACCTGCCGCACGGTTCGATCGGCTACCAGACGATCTTCGCCGCCGGCCTGACCCTGTTCACCCTCACGCTGCTCTTCAACATTCTCGGATTCTGGCTGCGGCGCCGTTTCCGCGAAGTCTACTGAGCCCGACGGGAGCGTTTCTAATGGACCAGCAAACCGTTGCACAGATGCGGACGGTCATCGCGGCCGGAAAGCGCAAGGACGTGATCTTCGCCGGCCTCGGCATGTTCGCCCTGGGGGTCGGCATCCTGACCTTCCTCACCCTGTTCGTGGACATGGCGATCGACGGGGTCGGGCGCCTGAATCCGGACTTCTTCACGAATTTTCCCTCGAGGAGAGCCGGGCAGGCGGGCATTCTCTCGGCCTGGGTCGGGTCGATCCTCGTCATGCTCGTCACCGCGCTGGTCGCGGTACCCTTGGGGGTCGCGTCGGGGATCTACCTCGAGGAGTACGCGAGCAAGCACTGGATCAACGACGTCGTCGAGGTCAACGTCACGAACCTGGCAGGGGTGCCGTCGATCGTCTATGGGCTGTTGGCTCTCGGTCTGTTCGTCTACCAGTTCGGCCTCGGCCAGAGCATCCTCACTGCCGGGCTCACGCTCGCGCTGCTCATCCTGCCGGTGGTCATAGTGGCCACTCGCGAGGCGATCAAGTCGATCCCGGGGATCATACGGGAAGGCGCCTATGCCCTCGGCGCATCGAAGTGGCAGACGGTTTCGGACCATATCCTGCCGTACTCGACTCCCGGCATATTGACCGGCGTGATCATCGGGTTGGCGCGAGCGATCGGCGAGACCGCGCCGGTCATCACGATCGGCGCGCTGACCTTCATCGCCTTCCTGCCCCCTGCGCCGATATCGGCCGAGCCGCCGTTCGTCAACTTCGACTGGCTGATGTCGCCGTTCACCGTGATGCCTATCCAGATGTTCAACTGGACCTCGCGGCCCGAAGCGGCCTTCCACCAGAACGCGGCAGCGGCGGGTTTCGTGCTGGTCCTGATGACCCTCGGCATGAATGCATTGGCGATCTGGTTGCGTTACCGGCTGCGCAAGAACATCAAGTGGTGACGCCGCAGTTCGCGCGCACGCGATATCTCGAACAGGATCTCGACATGTCAGCAGTTCCGAGTTTTCCCGCCGCGACGGCGGACAATCTGGTCGCGAAAGCGACGACCAGCAACCTGAATTTCTATTACGGCAACTTTCAGGCGCTGAAGGGAATCAACCTGACCGTCTACGACGGCAAGGTCACTGCCCTGATCGGCCCGTCCGGCTGCGGGAAGTCCACGCTTCTGCGCGCCTTCAACAGGATGCACGACCTCTATCCGGGCAATCGCTACGAAGGGGAGATGCGACTCTATCCCGACGACATCGACCTGCTGTCGCCGGAGGTCGATCCGATCGAGGTGCGGATGCGGATCGGCATGGTGTTCCAGAAGCCGAACCCGTTTCCGAAGTCGATTTTCGAGAACGTGGCCTATGGGCTGCGCGTGCGGGGAGAGCGCAACAAGACCGTCCTGCAGGACAAGGTCGAGCTTGCCCTGAAGGGCGCCGCGCTCTGGAACGAGGTGAAGAACCGACTCGACGAACTCGCAGTGAATCTGTCGGGCGGGCAGCAGCAGCGCCTGTGCATTGCCCGGGCGCTGGCGACCGATCCCGAGATCGTCCTGTTCGACGAACCGACTTCGGCGCTCGACCCGATTGCGACAGCCTCGATCGAGGAGCTCATCGACGAGTTGAAGAACCGCGTGACGATCCTGATCGTCACGCACAGCATGCAGCAGGCTGCGCGCGTTTCGGATTTCACAGCCTACATGTACCTCGGAGAGTTGGTCGAGTTCGGCAAGACCGACGAGATATTCGTCAAGCCGAAGAAAAAGGCGACCGAGGATTACATCACCGGGCGTTTCGGCTGAACGAGGCCGCTGCAGGACACGGAGAGACCAGATGGTTCAGGAACACACTCTGAAGAAGTTCGACACCGACATCGACATGCTGCGAAGCGTAGTCACGACGATGGGCGGTCTGGTCGAGCGACAGTTCATCCGCGCCGTCGACGCGGTACGCATGCGCGATGTCGGCATCGCCGCCCAGGTGCTGGCCGACGAGCAACGGGTCAACCAGCTGCACGTCGAGTCGGACCTGCGTTGTCAGCAGACGATCGCGCGCCAGCAGCCGATCGCTGTCGATCTGCGCGAGATCATCTCGATCATCCATACGAACAACGACCTAGAGCGGATCGGCGACGAGGCCAAGAAGATCGCCATGAAGAGCCGTCTGTTCCAGTCGGTGCCGCTGCCGGTCGCGATGGACAAGATCGAGCGGATGGCGACGCTGGTCTGTGAGATGCTGCGGGCCGCGATCGACGCCTTCGTGCGCCACGATACCCGCGTGGCGGCCACGCTGGCCGAGCGCGACACCGAAATCGACGCCCTTCGCGACGAGTTGACCGGCGAGCTGGTCGACGTGATGACAGCCCGCCCGGCCGAGGTGCAGGCGGCGCTGGCGCTGATCTTCATGGTGCAGTCGATCGAGCGCGTCGGCGATCACGCAACGAACATCGCCGAGTACGTGATCCATGCGGTCGAGGGGTTGGACGTTCGTCACGCGACGGCGGAACAACTCGCAGCACACGCTGCCGGCGGGTCCTGATCCCCGCGTATCGTCCACGACGGCCTGGCCGCTGCCAGGCAATTGTAGTGGTCAGCGCGCGGTTTGGTGCGCGCGTGTCTGGCCGGCCTCGGCCTGCTCCGTCGATCGCAGGGAAATCGGCCGATCGTCCGGGTCTGATGCAGGGGAGGCCTCCGCGCCCGGGGCGAGCGCGGGGGCCGTCGCGAGCCGCGCTGCCGGGATCCGCAGCGAAAACGCGCTGCCCTTGCCGGGTTCGCTGGCGATGTGCAGGGAACCCTGGTGGCGCAGCATGATGCGCTTGGTGATCGCCAGGCCCAGGCCGGTGCCGCCGGTCGCGCGCGAGCGCCCGCGATCGACCCGGTAGAAGCGCTCGGCGAGCCGCGGCAGGTGCTCCGGGGCGATGCCGATGCCGGTGTCGCGCACCGTCAGCCAGCCCTCGTCGCCGCGCACCGACCAGGACACCGAGATCGACCCGCCCTCGGGCGTGTAGCGGACCGCGTTCGTCAGCAGGTTGCGCACCGCGCTCTCCATCTCGCCGGCGATGCCCATCACTTTTCGCGGGCCATCGAGCGAAAGGTCGAAGCGGTGCCTGCCCTACGACAGGGCCTTCGCCTCGTCAAGCAGCGCGTGCAGCATCTCGTGGAGGTCGACCGGCTCGTCTGCCGGGCGGT